>JAFGTO010000434.1 GCA_016934095.1 Candidatus Glassiibacteriota bacterium | reverse complement strand
TCACCGGGGCCGAGTACTCCTGGAGCGGCAAGGGCCCGGGACTCGAGGAGTTCAGGGAGAAGTTTTTCCAGAGCTACTACGGCCCTGACTGTGCCGATATGCAGGAGCTTTTCCAGCTTCTCAACAAGGGCGCTTACTACTACATGGACACTTTCGGCAGGAAAGTCTGGCACTGGGGCTATGTCGAGAAAGTCTTCCTGCCGGACCTGCCCCGCGGCGATGCGGTCGAGTACGACCCTTTCTGGAACCGCGAGTATGCGGAGACCCTTCAGCGCTCGCGCGACCTGCTGCCCGAAATGCAGAGGGTCCTGGAGATCTGCCGCATCAACCAGGGACTCGGCCTGAAGCACGCCTACGATTTCGAGCTGTTCGCCAGTATCGCCGAAATCTACACCCACACCTGCCGGACCTATGTGGCTCTTTCCGAGCTGGAGGATGCGATCACGCAGGCACACCGCGCACATTTCACCAGCCACCGGCAGGCCTGCCAGGCGATGGAGCACGCCGCAGGCATCGTGGAAGAAAGCCTCAGCGACCGCCGGCGGGTGTATACCCTGATGACAGATACCTGGGGAAAAAGCCAGCTGCCCAGGGGCATGTCAGTGCCCGGAAAAAAGTATTTCCACGCCACCGACCGGGGCCGCAACTTCATTAACCGGAGGCCGGACCTGAGCTTTGCGATCTACGACGAGCAGAGGCTGGACCTGGAGGATTACCTGGAAAAACTGCGACGATACATGGACTGGTACAGGCAGACTTACCTGTAAGCCGGGAGGAAGCAATGACCCTGGGACACGAGCTTTTCATTCTGCTGGCCGGGATTTGCCTGGCAGCCGCCTGCTGCAGGTCCGGAGACACGGAGAGCGGCCTGCCGGAAAGCCCGGTGCCCGGCTCGACATACCTCGCGACCGGCCGGGCGGCGCCGGACTCCGACACTTTCCGCCGGCTCAAAGCCTCGGTGGACTCGATCCGGCTGATCGACACCCACGAGCACCTAACGACCGAGCAGTTATGGCTGGCCCAGGAAGTAGATTTATTCTACTGGTTCCAGCAGCCCTGGTTCCCCCAGTATGCCGGGGCGGACCTGGTCTCGGCGGGGATGCCGGAGGAAGACCTGAAATTCATCGGCGACCCGGGCCGCTCCCCTGAGGAGCGCTGGGCCAGGATGGCGCCCTGGTGGCCGGGAGCCAAATATACCGGGTTCGGCCAGGCCCTGAGGATCGCCGCACGCGAGATCCACGGAGTGCCAGACATCGATGAGAGCACCTGGGGCGAGCTCTCCGGGCGTATCGCCGCCTCGAAAAAACCCGGTTTCTACCACAAGGTACTCCACCAGATGGCGGGGATCGACCTGATGGTCCTGGACCAGATCGTGCTGGCCGACTCTTTCCTGGCCCAGGGGCCGCCGCCGCGCACCGTGCGGGTAAAACGCTTCGATACCTCTTTCATCAGCTTCGACCGGCAGATCCTGGACAGCCTCTCGGCCGAACTCGGATCCCCGCTCAACAGCCTGGACGACCTGCTGGCCGCCATGGACAAGGTATTCGAGGACCTGCTGGCCAAGGGTTACTACGTGGGTCTCAAGAACTCGATGGCCTATGACCGGGCTATCTTTTTCGAGGACACGCCCAGGCCGGAGGCGGAAAGGGTTTTCGGGGAGCTGCTGCGCCGCGGCGAGCTGACTTTCGAGGAGCGCAGGCCCCTGGAGGATTTCATGATGCACCGGGTGGTGGAGCGCGCCGGCAGATACGGCCTGCCGATCCAGGTGCACACCGGCCTGCAGGCCGGCCCGGGCAACACTATCACCAACTCCAGGCCCACCCTGCTGATTAACCTCTTCCAGCAATACCCTGAGACCAGGTTCATCCTTTTCCACGGGAGCTTCCCTTACATGGGAGAGCTGGCCACCCTGGCCAAGAATTTCCGCAACGTGTACCTTGATTTCTGCTGGCTGCCGGTAATCTCGCCCACCGCAGCCAGGCTCTGGCTGCACCAGTGGCTCGAAACCGTGCCGGCGAACAAGATCATGGCATTCGGAGGGGATTACCTGTTTCCGGAGGGAGCTTACGGGCACAGCCGGGTGGCCCGCCAGGTGGTGGCCGAGACCCTGGCCGAGAAAGTGGAATCCGGGTACCTCAGCATGGCGGAAGCGGAACAGATCGCCCGGATGCTGCTGCGCGAGAACGCGATCAGGCTGTTCCGGCTGGAGCGGTTCCTGTAACCGGCTCATTCCTCCAGCGCCTGTTCCATAGAATTATCCGCCGCAGTTTCCTGCGCCTCGGGATAAATCCTCTCGATACTGCGGTGGTATTTCTTGATCAGGCTGTTTATCCCGTTATCGACGAACTGAAAGAGCAGCTCCCTGTTATAATGTTTGGAATACTGGTAGACCTCGATCTGCTTGTACAGGTAACAGGCATAAAGGCTCAAGTCGAGGATAGTGCGCTGAAGCTGCGGCAGGGTGTTCAAATAACGCTTCCTGAACCTGTAGCTCAATACTTCTTTCAGGGTTTCGATAACCTCTTTCAGCTCCTCTTTTAACACACGGTTTTTCCGTGAAGTGTCAATGATCAGGGTGTCGCTGTCCTCATCCTCCTCGCTAGCAGGCTCTGCCGCGATCCCGGAAAACTGCTGGGCAGGTGCGAGATAAATTTCTTCCAGCCTGACCAGGCTGTCATCCAGGTTTTCCAGCACTTTTCGCAGGGGAGTCTGGTAGGCTTTCTCCAGTTGTTTCTTCAGCGTAGTGCTGATAAACCTGCCGGCCCGACTCTTTCTCCTTTTTCTGAGCCGCCCGGCCCTGGCGGCGATTTCCTGCTGCATTACATAGGCCAGCCACTGGGAGTAAAGACCCGGCATATTTCCCTTCCCTTCCTGAAAAAACTGGAGGCAGGCCCGCTCTGGCTTGTTTCCGCCAATCAGCCGGAGCAGGTGCGCGGGGGGCGGGCTGGCAGCCTTTT
>JAFGTO010000433.1 GCA_016934095.1 Candidatus Glassiibacteriota bacterium | reverse complement strand
GGGATCTGGGCAGGTCGCGGAGCGGTCTGCGGGTTCCAGGTAAAAGAGAGAAAAAATGGCAACCAGGCAAGAGGAGAGGTTAATCCAAGAGCGAAAATTATTGTTGAGCGGCAACGAAGCTGCCGCAGCCGCGGCCTGGGAAGCCGGGGTAGTCTACGCCACCGGCTATCCCGGAACGCCGAGCACCGAAATCCTGGAGACCCTGACAACCTACCCGGGGGTACGCTGTGAATGGGCGCCCAATGAGAAAGTGGCGCTCGAGGTCGCGGCCGGGGCTTCGCTGGCAGGTGTCAGGACACTGGTGGCCATGAAGCACGTGGGGCTCAACGTGGCCGCGGACCCGCTGATGACCCTGGCCTATACCGGGGTCTGCGGCGGGCTGGTGGTGATCACCGCGGACGACCCCTCGATGCATTCCTCGCAGAACGAGCAGGACAACCGCAACTACGCCCGCTTCGCCAAACTCCCGCTCTTCGAGCCGGCGGACAGCAGCGAGGTGCGCAGCTTCCTCAAGGAAGCCTACCTGCTGAGCGAGCGCTACGAGCTGCCGGTGCTCTTCCGGATGACCACCCGCCTGTGCCACAGCAAGTCTGTCTGCCAGGCCGGCTCGAGGGGCGAGACCAAGACACCCGGCTACCAGAAGGACTTCGTCAGGAACGTAATGGTCCCCGCCAATGCCAGGGTCATGCGGGTCAAGCTGGAGCAGAAGCTCGGCCGGCTGGCCGGAGAAGTCGAGTCGACCGGGCTCAACCGCCTCGAGAGGCGCGGCGGCACCGGCATTATCACCTCAGGCAATGTCTACAACTACGTGCGCGAGGCCCTTCCCAAGGCCAGCATCCTCAAGCTGGGCATAAGCTGGCCGCTGCCCCGCAAAGCCATCCGCGAGTTCGCCGCCTCGGTGGAGCGCTGCTACGTGGTCGAGGAGCTCGACCCCTTCCTCGAAACCGAGGTCCGCGCCTTGGGGATCAACCTGAGCGAAACACCCCATCCGCCTTCGCACATCGGGGAGCTCAGTCCCGAGGCGGTATCGGCCCTGTTCGATGAGGCCTCCTCCCCGGAGGCAGCGCCCGCTGCGGTTGAAAGCCCCGGGACCGGGGAGATCGCGCCCCGCCCCCCGGTGCTCTGCCCGGGCTGCGCGCACCGCGGGGTGTTCATGACCCTGAAAAAGATGAAGCTCACGGTTAACGGGGATATCGGCTGCTATACCCTGGGCGCCCTGCCCCCGCTGGAGTCGATGGACACCTGCCTGTGCATGGGGGCCTCGATCGGCATGGCCTACGGCCTGGAGCGCGCCCTGGCCGGCGACAACAAGACCCGGGTGGTGGCGGTGATCGGCGACAGCACTTTCCTGCACTCCGGCATTACGCCGCTGCTCAATATTGTCTACAACGGCGGGCGCACCACTACTATCATCCTGGACAACTCGACCACCGCGATGACCGGCCACAACGAGCACCCGGGCAGCGGCCGGACCCTGGGGGGCGAGCCCGCCCCGGCGCTGGATTACCAGGCCCTGGCCCGCGCCGTGGGTATCAGGTTCGTGGCCACGGTGGACCCGTACGACGTGGACCTGTTCCGCCTGACAGTGGAGAGGGCGCTCGAGTTCGACGGGCCGGCGGTGGTCGTGGCCAGGCGGCCCTGCGTGCTGCTTCCCCAGGTTCGCGGCACTGTCAAGCCCAAAGTCCGCCTCGACCCGGAAAAATGCACCGGCTGCGGGGCCTGCTTCCGTATCGGCTGCCCGGCCCTCGGCCAGGATGAAGAGACCGGCAAATGCCGGGTCAACCAGGCTTTCTGCACGGGCTGCGGCCTGTGCACCACCACCTGCCCCTGCGAGGCGCTCGAGCTGTGAAAGCGCAAGAAGAGGTAACCAATATCCTGCTGGTCGGAGTGGGAGGCCAGGGCATCATCCTGGCCTCGGAGATACTCTGCGCGGCGGCCATGCAGTCCGGTTACGATGTCAAGAAAAGCGAGGTGCACGGGATGAGCCAGCGCGGCGGTGCGGTGAACAGCCACGTGCGTTTCGGCAAAAAGGTCTTCTCGCCGCTGATCCCCGCCGGCCGGACCCACATCCTGGTCGCCATGGAAAAGCTGGAGGCCCTGCGCTGGGCTCATCACCTGGCGCCCGGGGGCGTTATCGTGGTCAACGATTTCAGGCTGGACCCGGTCTCGGTCTCGAGCGGCAAGGCCTCCTATGCCGGGGATGCGGTCGAGCGCCTGCGTGCGGCCGACGACCGGCGGGTGATCGTGGCGGATGGAGCGGCCGGGGCGCTGGAGGCCGGGGACCTGCGCACGATGAACACCCTGATCCTGGGGGTCCTGAGCAACTGCCTGCCGTTCGCCCGGAAACACTGGCAGGCCGCCATCGGGGCCCACGTAAAGAAAAACATGCTGGAGGTAAACAAGCGTGCCTTCGAAACCGGAAGAAGCTTGGGCGGGTGTGTTACCCCGCTCGAGCAGGCATAGCAGCGACCAAGCCATAGCAGGACAAATAAATTTTTCCGTAAGCACCGCCCTGGCTGTCGAAAGCTTCCCGGTCAGCGGCCGCCGGCTGCACGCAGGCACTCAACGAGCCAAACACTAAAAATACCCAAAACCAAGCGGAGGATAAGTGATCTGGAATAAAAAATTCGAGACGATGCCGTTCGAGGAGCGCCGCAAGCTGCAGGGCGAGCGCCTGGCAGCCACCTGCAGGCGCGTTTACGAGCGGGTGCCTTTCTACCGCCGGGCCTTCGACGACAAGGGTATCAAGCCCGGGGACATCAAGAGTGTCGACGACCTGAAACACCTGCCGTTCACCAACAAGCAGGACCTGCGCGACAACTACCCGTTCGGCCTGTTC
>JAFGTO010000059.1 GCA_016934095.1 Candidatus Glassiibacteriota bacterium | reverse complement strand
CCCACGTAGTCCCACATGGTCATGCGCAGTATCTCCCGGCTGTGGCTGATAAAGACACCGTCGTACTGCGCGGTGACCACCTTACCGAGCTGGTAGCTGGCCGGGTCGATCGTCTCCTGTGCGAACCTGTCGATCAGCAGGATAGCCCGGCCGACTGCGCGGTTGGCGAAAACCAGGGCCTCGAGCAGGCTGTTGGAGGCCAGGCGGTTGGCTCCGTGAACGCCTGTACAGGCGGTCTCTCCGGCGGCCAGCAGGGCCTCGATAGTGGTCTGGGCATGGACATTGGTCGTAACCCCGCCGCAGACATAGTGGGCGCTGGGCACGACCGGGATCGGCTCTTTGGTGATGTCGAGTCCCCGCTTGAGGCATTCGGCGGTGATGTTTGGGAACCGCCTGCGGATCCGCTCGGTGCCGATGGACGAAAGGTCCAGCAGCACGTGCTTGTCCCCTGAGAGTTTCATCTCGCGGTCGATGGCTCGCGCCACCACATCCCGGGGCGCCAGGCAGCCCATGGTATGGTAGCGCTCCATGAAAGTCTCCCCGGAGATTTTCCTCAGGATAGCACCCTCGCCGCGCACCGCCTCGCTGATCAGGAAAGCCCTCTCATCGTCATGGTGGTACAGCGCGGTGGGGTGGAACTGGATGAACTCCAGGTTGGCCACCCGGGCGCCGGCGCGGTAGGCCATGGCGATGCCATCCCCGGTGGCGATCGAAGGGTTGGTGGTGTGCAGGTACACCCGGCCGCAGCCTCCCGAGGCCAGGAAAGTAACCCTGGCCAGGAAAGCCTTGATCCGTCCGGTGTGCCTCTCAAGGGCGAAAGCCCCCAGGCACCGCCTCCGGTAATCCCCGCCGGTGGGCCGGGTGATCAGGTCCACGGCCACGTGGTCCTCGAAAAAATGTACGTTGCGCCGGGATTTGAGCTCTTCCAGCAGGGCCCGCTCCACCTCGTGGCCGGTGAGGTCATCGGCGCGCACGATGCGGCGTTGGGAGTGCCCGCCCTCCCTGCCCAGGGAGAGACGGTCCGGGTCTTTTTGCGAGCGGGTAAAGCGCACGCCCCAGTTGATCAGCTCGCGCACGCGGTCCGGGCCCTCGCGCACCAGCACCTCCACCGCTTCGCGCCGGCAGAGGCCGGCGCCGCAGACCAGGGTGTCCTCGACATGGGAATCGAAAGTGTCCGAGGGGTCCATTACCGAAGCGATGCCGCCCTGGGCATAGTTGGTGTTGCTCTCGTAATTCTCTTTCTTGGTGATAATCAATACATCGCTGTAATAACTGGCTTTCAGGGCAAAAGAAAGCCCGGCTATGCCGCTGCCGATCACCAGAAAATCCGCCTGGTAGATATTGCTGGAGGCTGCTTCTTTTTCAGGCGCTTGATTTTTCTTTTCGGAATCTGCCATCCTGTTTGTCCGGCCGGGGTTTTATCCGAGAACGGGATAATGGAACTGAACTTATTAGTTTCAAGGTTATTTTGCCAGTTTTTTCTTGTGTCCCGGGGACAGCCGGGGTGCAGCCCAACCATAGTATTTTCGGGAAATGAGTCTTGAGGCCACCAGTCATGGCCGGCCCGTGAGATTGGCGAACGACATCACCGGTGCGCCGGGGAAAGCCACCGAGGAGTCCGAATGACCCAGTACGACAGCCTCGCCCGGGGAAGATATGGTCTCCTGCAGCTTGCCGAAAGAGTTGTAGATCCTGGCCACCGGCTGGCCCTTCATCACCAGGTCGCCGGGCCTGGCCAGGAACCTGATCACACCGCTGGTGGAGCTTACCGGTTTATCCGAGAACTCGAGGACTTCGCCTCTGAAGCGCGCTGACAGGGGGTGGCTGAAATCCTGGCCGGGCGGTTCGATCATCTTCAGGAACGACAGGATGTTGAGGATCGATTTGACCCCGTATTCGACATTTTTTTCATTGACCACCAGGGATTCTCCCAACTCAATGGTCAGGGCCGGGATGCCCTGCTGGATCAGGTTATACGACAGGGCGCTTCTTATCTCCTCGGTGTCCCGGACCGTGATAAACCCGGTTTTCTTGCTTATTTCCATAGTCCTGTCATGCGCCTGGAGACCTGTCGTTCCGGGGTTGGGGTCGATCAGGGTATAGGGGATGGATTTCATCCAATCGTTGTGCAGGTCCAGGACCAGGGACGGGCCGGTTTTTACGATGGCGGAAAAGATTATGGCGGCCATCCTCTCGGCCAGGGAGCCGCTGCTGTTGCCCGGGAAGGAGCGGTTGAGGTCTTCCTTGCTCATGGTGATATTGCGCGAAGCCGATTCGAACCCGATGGGATTCATCAGCGGGAAAGCACAGAGAGTGCCGCTGGAAAGGGGTGTTTTGCGGATTTTCTTGAAAATTTCCTGTATGATTACCATTCCCCCGACTTCATCCCCGTGAACGCAGCCGGTGAGCCAGAGGACAGGCCCCGGCTTGGCGCTTTCCGCCGACATGAAAGGTATGCGCCTGCGGGACAGGGAAGAGCCGGTAATGATCTTGAGGAAGGCATATTTTATTCTCTGAGTGGAGTCTGTCATACGTTTTACCTTTAACCTGGATAAGGAGTATCTATCGTCCCGGGAGAACACCGGGAGCCGCAGTCGTTGTTGCAAGCCTGCTCGAGGTCAGGCATCCGGATTCCGCCCGCCGGCCAGCAGCTCATCCAGCAGCCTGTCCAGCGCCTGCTCATCCGCCGGCAGGCAGGCCAGGCAGAGCACCAGGCACCGCGGCCCGACCAGCTCCGGGCGGAGTTTTACCGCATCTTTTTCGGTGGTAACCAGCACCGCGCCCCGCCGGGTGGCGCGCTGCCTGAGTTCCTGCTGCATTTGGGTGCTGTAGCGGCAGTGGTCCTCGAAGGCGATCAGCT
>JAFGTO010000432.1 GCA_016934095.1 Candidatus Glassiibacteriota bacterium | reverse complement strand
GTTTCCGGTGGATTGCGCAATCCATTGACTCTTAATGCTTTGCAGCCCGGCTGCCGGCCACGGCGACTGGTCCCATCCGCCGGCCGGAGGAGTGCTCAGGCATCCTGCAGCTCCACGAGCTTATCCAAGAGCCGGTCATGCCACCGGTTCATCACGGCGGCCGCTTTCTCATACCGCCTGAAATCCTCGATGGTAAAGGTCTTGCCGCTTTGGGCGTGTCTCCAGGTGGAGATTACGAACATGCGGAGCTCATCCTGCCTCAGCAGGGCCTCTGCAAACAAGCTCTCGAGAAATGCGGAGACATCGACATTCTTTGCCGCTGCGGCCTGTTTCAGGGTCTCGATCAGGCGGCGGTCATCCATGCCCTCGCGCACGCCCTCCAGGCAGGGGGTGGGGACCACCCCGAACGGGGTATACCAGGCATACTGCCAGTTGGGGTCGCCCAGGGTGTCGAAGCGCTTGCCCCAGTTGTAGGCCCAGAGGTGCGCTCCCCGGCTGCCGTGGGCGCCGAAGAAGTACCCCAGGGTGTAGCGGTTGAAAGAAGCGGTGAGGTCCACGGTCGAGTATTCCCAGAACTCTTTGCCTGCCTGTTTGATCTCTGCAGGCAGGCCGGGGTGGAGGTGTGTCGAGTTGGTGCTGTAGATGTCCAGGTAGGGCAAAAAGACGATGGCGTTATCATAGGTGAACATGTCGGCGGCCACGGGGGCCTCCGGGAAACCCCTGCGGAGAAGTTCCGCGCTGTGGATGAAATGGGGTTTGATAAAAGCCAGCGACCCGATCCCCGGGCGCTCGTCGCTCCATTTGTTCGGCTCATCGAAAGGGGTCAGGACCAGCCGCGGCCAGTTTTCGGACTTGGCGTGCTCACCCAGGCGTCGGGCCCACTCCCGGTAAAGGGGAGCAATCTTCGGATGGACCGAGTCAGGTTTTTCCATGGCCAGGCTGCGCCAGGCTTCATTATCCAGCCCCAGGGCCGCCTCGGCCAACTGACGCTCCAGGGTCATGGTCTGCGGGAAGCCGAAAGGGTTGCCGCCCAGGAAAAGATAGATATCGTGGAAGCCCTGCCGTGCCGCAGAGGCCATCCAGTCATCCAGCACCCTGAAATCCATGCTGAAAGATGCCTCCGGCTCATGTTTCAATCCCGGCAGCACGTAGACACCAGCCAGGTTGTGGTTATACGTACGCTGAAACGCCAGGTCGTATTCCGGCACCAGCCCCCGGATGTGACCTCCCAGTTTCAGGCCGGCCTCATCCACGGTCAGGAGCCTCACCGGCAGGATTTCCAGGCTTACCTGCACCTCGATTTCATCCACTCCCTTGGCCTTGATCTTGACCGGCACGGAGTATTTACCGGGTACGGCCGTGCTGTCGGCAGTGTGCAGCTCGATACGCACCAGGTGGCTGCGGCCCTCCGGCACATCGAAACGATAATTCGGCCAGAGCCTGAGCGGAAAAGGCTCGACTTCCAGGGCGGAGATCCTGGAATCTATCAGGGAATATTCCGCCACCCGCACATCGGCTTTCGCCACCTCCGAGCCGCCCGGCCCGAGCACCGGGCCGGCTTCCACTGCGACTTCCTCGAGGGCCGAGCCGTTCGCATAGACTCCCAGCTGCACCGGCTCGTACTCGTTTTGTGCCATCCTGACACGGACCGGGAATTCGGTCTCCCCGGCCTGGGGAGCACTTATGGTCATTACCAGGCCCATCCATTCGCGATGGAAAGGGACCAGGGCTTTTTCGGCCCATTCCGCCGGAAGCTGCGGGCTTTCGGCCAGGGCATAATACTCCGGGGCCACCCGGGCCGCAGCAGCCTGGACCCTGCGGACCCATTCCCTGGTCTCGGCATTGTAACAGGCTTCATCCCCGGGCTGCGGCCTGGCCAGCCTGAAATCCCGCAGGTACAGGCCGCTGCTTTCGGATACCAGCCTGAAACGGATGGTGGAGTCCGGCAGGTGGAGCATGGTCAGCTCCGCCGGGCAGGGTATGCGGGCGAGTTTCCAGGCATTGTCGCCGGTACCGCCTAAGCGGTGAAGCTCGCTGTAAGATTCACCCGGGCCCATGCCGCTGAAAACCTCTGCCCGGGCCGGCACAGCGATACTGTCCCGGTACTCGACCTCCAGGACCACCACCTGGCCGGACCCGGGCCGGTCGCCCCGCCACCAGGCCGGGGCCTCGAGGAAGCCGGGGGTATTGCCGGCAAGGAGATAGACACCGCTGTCCAGGCGGGTGAAACCTGTCCCGGCCGGGGCCAGCCTCAGCGGCGCCTCGATCCCGGGGATGTTCCCGGAAGAGCTTTTTGCCAGCTCTTCCCCGGAACAATTCAATAGCAGGGTGCCCGTTATCAGCAGGGATAAAAACTGCAAAAATATTTTCATCTCATCTCCCCGTTAAATACCAGACTCACTTACCGGCAGGCCTTGTTTAACCGTCGCCCTGGCTGGGCGGCGACTCTCAGTTGTTGTCCCCGCCCCTACCAGGTTTGACCTGGGTAAAGTGTTTCTGCCACCGGGCTTTGGTAAGTGGTGGTGCTGTCCATCCCGTACTCGGTGCCGAACTCTCCCCGCACCGGGTCGACAGTCTCCACCTTGACTTTGGCGAACAGGCGGTCCGCGATCCTGGTGGGCCTGGGGCGCGAGGGGTCATTCCGGCGGAGGCTGTAGTCCACCACCATGTCCAGCACGCTCCAGCCGCTCGTGCTCCCGTCCGGGCAGGGCAGCACGGCGTTCGGGTACTCGTGGGTGAACGGCACGTACAGGCACCAGTGGGGCCTGTCCCAGGCCTCCTCTTTGACCAGCAGCTCGCAGTTGACATCCGCGATGATAAAGCTGGCGCGGGCGGGGTAGTCGATGCTGGTGGCCAGCTCCTGCAGCAGCCAGCTCATGGTGCCGCACTGGCCCCAGCCGTGCATCAGGATGCCGCGGCCCTGGGTGATCCAGGCCCCGTTATGCGGGCCGACCGCGGCCGAGGCCCAGCGGTTGAGCCTGCCCAGGGCCTCGAGGCGGCTGCCGGTGGCCCTGAGGAAATGCTCGTAGACCGGCAGGGCTATGCGGCGGTAGGCCCAGACCTCGGCCGGGTCATCGCTGTCCACGCAAGGGTGGCGAAAAGCCGGGAGATGGGGCTGGACTTCCGGCACCGGCTCCACCTGGCGAGGCGGCACCGGCATCCCGGCCTCCAGCAGAGTGAGCGCCCGCACCGCGTGCCAGGTGGCCCGCATCTCGCTGGGCGAGGGAAGCGGGGTGTGCTCGCTGATGCCGAAGCGGCCGAAACCACCGTCCGGGTTCTGCCTGGCCGACAGCCAGGCGATACAGTCCATGCGGGGCCTCTTGGCGCGGGAGGAATCCAGGTCCGAAAGCGGCGTGCCCAGCAGCTTCAGGGCATAGACACCGTAGTAGGTGTCCTCCGTGCGTGAATAATGGTTCTGCCTCCAGCCCTGGTGGTGTCCCACCTCGAACCCGCCATCCGGCTCCTGCCCGTAATCACTCAGCAGGAACTCCCTGACCCGGCCGGGCCTCTGCGGGGCACCCCCCAGCAGGTCGAGCAGCCTCATGGCATAGTAGCAGCCGGCCGCCGAGGAATACCTCCAGTCATCGCTGCTCAGAGAAAATCCGCCCCGGTCGCCCTCGGTATCCTGCATGCTCCGCACCCAGGACAGGGTCTTTTCAATCCCGGGCACCGGCAGGCCGAGTGCCTCGAGCGCGCCCACGGCCCAGAAAGTGGTGTAGAGCCCCTCGGGTGCGGCCCCGAAAGCATACTCCCAGGCATCGTAGCCGCCGGTCTCCGACCGCCTGGCCCGGATGAACTCCCCCGCGGCCTCAGGCCTCAGGGGCCGCGCCTCCAGGAGCTGCAGGGATCTCACCGCCCAGTAGGTGGGCTCGAGTGCACTCTGCGAGCCCCAGGGCAGCTCCTTGCCGTTGTAGTAGTCATCCGCCTCCAGGAACCCGCCGTCCGGCTGCTGCCTTGCCTGCAGCCAGGCCACCAGCCTGTCCCGGCCATCCAGTCTTTCCAGGGCGCCCAGGTCGCTCAGCGCCTCGAGCGCCATGCCGGTTCGCGAGGTAAAGGCCGAATCTCCCGGGTAGCAGCCGAAACCCCCGCTGCCCGCCCGGCAGGCCAGGATCCAGGCTGCTGTCGGGTGCAACCGCCCGTCAGGGCCGGAGGCCCCGGGGCTGGAGCCGCGCCCAGCCTTATCGGCTGCGCCGCTGCAGGAAAGAAAAAACGCTGCAGCGAGTGAAACAAGCACTGCTGTCCAGGAAAAGCGTATCGGTTTCATAGCTCCTGCCCTCCGCTCAGGTTTAACGATTTCAAGTATGCAGCCGTCCCTATGAACTGTACAACCAAACCGGCCGGTATTCAATAAAATATTGCAGTCCCCCTGGGGTAAGGACCATCCCGATCTGCCAGGCAAGACGGGAGAACGCTTGCACCCCCGGCATTATCGCTTAGATTTAAAATCAAGGAGAACTCAGGCAGGTCAAAAAAAGACCACCGGGCAGGCCGTGAGACGGAATGACTGCGCCATGCTTGGCAAGGAAAGGAGAAACAGAATGCAGATAGACCGAAGAGAATTCCTGAGACTGTCCGGCCTGGGTGCGTGCCTCTCCGCCATAAGGTGCGCCCCGGAGCCAAAAACCGCTGTGGCCGGCAGACCCAACATCGTCCTCTGTATGGCCGATGACCAAGGCTGGGGCGACATGGCCTATAACGGCCATCCCGTGCTCCAGACCCCGAGCTTCGACAACATGGCCTCCGAAGCGCTGCGCTTCGACCGCTTCTATGCCGCTGCGCCGGTCTGCTCGCCTACCCGGGGCAGTGTGCTGACAGGACGCCACCCGAATCGCTTTGGCTGCTTCAAGTGGGGCCATACCCTGCGTCCCCAGGAAACCACCATCGCCGAGGCACTCAAGGCCGCAGGGTATATCACCGGCCATTTCGGCAAATGGCATGTCGGCTCCGTGCGTAAAGGCAGCCCGGTGAATCCCGGTGCCAGCGGCTTCGATGAGTGGTTCTCCGCGCCGAACTTCTTCGACAACGATCCGGTGCTCAGCCGCGAGGGC
>JAFGTO010000431.1 GCA_016934095.1 Candidatus Glassiibacteriota bacterium | reverse complement strand
GGTCGAGAAGAACTTCTTCGAGAACTACCTGCTGCCGGACAGCTTTGCCTGCCTGCCGACGGGTATGCTCCCGATGTGCTACCCGGCCGACCATTACAGCGGCAATTTCATCCCCAACTGGGCCATGTGGTTCGTCCTCCAGCTCGAGGAGTACGCCGCCCGCAGCGGGGACAGCGGCACGGTGGAAGCCGCCCGGCCGGCCGTGCTGAGGCTCTTCGATTACCTGGAGAAGTTCGTCAACGGGGATGGTCTCCTGGAGAAGCTGGATAGCTGGGTGTTCATCGAGTGGTCGGAAGCCAACGACTTCGTGCAGGATGTCAATTACCCCACCAACATGCTCTATGCAGCGGCCCTGGAAGCTGCGGGCCGGATCTACGGCCTGCCCGCACTGGCCGCCCGGGCGGATGAGGTCAGGGAAGCCGTGCGCAGGCAGAGCTTCGACGGGGAATTTTTCGTGGACAACGCAGTGAGGGAAGGCGGCACCCTGCGGCCTACCCGCAACCGCACGGAAGTCTGCCAGTACTTCGCCTTCTTCACCGGGACCGCATCCCCGGCCACCCACCCGGAGCTCTGGCGCAGGCTGACCGGCGAGTTCGGGCCGAAGCGCAGCCGGACCGGCGCCTATGCCGGGGTTTACCCTGCCAGGCCTTTCATCGGCAACGTGCTGCGCCTGGAGCTCCTCTCCGGCGATGGGCGCTGCAGCCAGGTCCTCGAAGAGTCGGTTGACTACTACCTGGAAATGGCCCGGCGCACCGGTACCCTCTGGGAGTTCGAAGGCGCCCGGGCGAGCTGCAACCACGGCTTCGCCTCGCATATCGTGCGGGTGCTCTTCCGCGATGTCCTGGGCATCCACCTGGTCGACCCGGTCCGCAAGAAAGTGCGACTGCGCTTCACCGACCCCGGCCCGGACTGGTGCCGGGGGCGGATCCCCACGCCGGAGGGCGAGGTTTTCCTCGAGTGGTGGAAAGAGGGCGGGGATACTCATTACCGCGCCCACGCCCCTGCCGGGTATGAGGTGATCGTGGAAAACCTCGGCGGCGGCAGACTGGTAAATTCCTACTGACTTTGAACCGGGCCGGACCAGGACAGCAAGCCAATAATTTTCCCCGGACCGCCCAAAGGAGGACTCATCCCTATGGCCGGAAAAACCGCAAGGAAGTTCATCCTGGCGTCGCTTTTATTTTTCATTTTCAGTTGTGTAGAAGGGCTTGTCTACCCCACCAAGCATCTTTTCACATCTTTCTATGCAGCGGCCATGTTTGTCCCACCCGACCAGCTCAAGCCGTTTCTGAGCGATTTTTATAGTAAGATCCATACCCACATCTCTCTTATCGGCTGGGTAAGCTCTGCATTGATGGGGATCGTCTATTTCATCGCTCCCCAGATACGGGGAAAAGAAAACTTTTCCGGGTGGATCTGCCATACGAACTTCTGGCTTCACCTTGCCGGGATAATAGTCCTCTGCCTGGGCTGGACCATTACCGGCTCGGCAGGACTGGGCGCCGGCTTTCGGCATGGGACCCCGGAGTTTACCAGGGCAGTCATTCTTTACAAGCCGGTACTCTGGGCTGGAGGCGGAGCGATATTGGTCTCGGCATTGCTTTTTTCCTACAATATCGTATTCAGATGCTTATTTTTACCGGTGGAGCAGGACGGAGTCGGCCGGGAAACCGCATCATTAAAAAATGCGGGACCGGTATCCTGAGACTGTTTGATTTTCATCGTGGCGACACCCTGTCAGGCTGTTTATTTTCTCTAACCAGCTTTATCACCCGGTTATGACTGAAGCACTGCGCCACGCCTGCTTCAGCTTTTATCCATATACCGGACTCAATCCGCGGGACAATTTCGCCACAGGGGCCTCATAATGAAACTCGTGGTAAAAAAGACGGGCCGGCGGACATCCGCCGGCAAGGTGCTGGCAATCCTCTGCTGGCCGCTGCTGCTGTCTGCTCCGGCGGGAGCACAGGACTTCCCGGCCGACAGCTCCCGGCAGGAAGCCCTGGATTTCATCCGGACGGCCGGAACCAGGCTGGCGCCGGTATACGCTCCCCTCGCCGAACAGATTGTCGGCGAGTTCGGGCTGGCCGGGAGCAAAGGGACCGGGATCGACCTGGGCAGCGGCCCGGGGAGCCTGGTAATCGAGCTGGCCCTGAGGACCCCAGGGATGCACTGGATCAACGCCGACATCAACCCTCATTTCTTCCCGCATTTCTACGAGCAGGCGGCCAAGGCCGGGGTCAGGCAGCGGGTGGAAGCCGTAGCCGCGGATGCCCAGGACCTGCCGTTCCCCAGCGACTACGCCGACATAGTCGTCTCGCGGGGTTCGTTCCAGCTCTGGGGGGACCGGCAAAAGGCTTTCGCCGAGGTCTACCGGGTGCTCAAGCCCGGAGGCCGGGCTTTCATCGGCCGCGGTTTCCCGGAGAACCTGCCGGTGGAGACTGCCCGCAGGATACGGGAGCAGACTGGCGGCGGCCCGGTCTACGATATCGACCGGACCGCAGCCATGCTGCGGGGGATCATGCTGGCCCTGAAAATAAAAGATTACCGGGTCCGCCTACCCCGGCCGCCCGGCTCGGAAGGGGTGAATTACGGGATCTGGCTCGAGTTCGGCAAACCGCCTGCCGGCGGCCGGGCCGGGGCCGTGCGGTGGGTGGACCAGGTGAT
>JAFGTO010000058.1 GCA_016934095.1 Candidatus Glassiibacteriota bacterium | reverse complement strand
GGTCAGGTCTTCCTCGACGCCTCGAAAGCGCAGCCGGGCTCCACCCTGAGTGTCGAATGGTTCGACCTGGACTACCTTACCTGGCGGCCGGCTTATCAGCTCCCGGCCTCGGCCAGGGTGCCCCTGGGCTGCCCGGGCCAGGGAAGGTGGGTGGCGCTGCTTAAAGCGGCAAAGTAGGTAATGTCTGTAACAGCTTAGATATAGTAAAGTTAATATGATCATAACGTTTGTATGCAAAGGAGAGCACCCGGTTGATCCAGGCAAAGTTATCAGAACCGATCATCAGCGCCCGCGGCCTGATAAAATGTTTCGGACCGGTCAGGGCGGTCGACTGCATAGATTTCGAGGTCTATCCGGGCGAGTGTTTCGGCATGCTGGGGCCCAACGGGGCGGGAAAGACCTCTACCATGCGCATGCTGTACGATTTCAGCCCCCGCACCGCAGGGGAGCTCTCGGTTTTCGGACTCGACCCTGCGGGCAGGGACTCGGTGCGGGTGCGCCAGAGTATCGGCGTGGTGCCCCAGGCCGACAACCTGGACCTCGAGCTGACCGTGCGGGAAAACCTGGAAGTCTACGGTGGGTACTACGGCCTGCACGGGAGAAAGCTGCGCGAGCGGGTGGAGAGGCTGCTCGAGTTGATGTCGCTGAGCGACAAGGCCAGGGCCAGGATAAAGCAGCTCTCGGGCGGCATGAAACGCCGGCTCACTATCGTGCGGGCCCTGATCGGCGACCCCCGGCTGGTGGTGCTGGATGAGCCTACTACCGGCCTGGACCCCCACGCCAGGCACCAGATCTGGGACCTCCTGCGCGAGCTGACCGGCAGCGGGGTGACTATCGTGCTGACCACTCACTACATGGATGAGGCCCAGCGGCTCTGCGACCGGCTGGTGATCATGGACCAGGGGAAAATCCTGTGCCAGGGGGCCCCGGATGAGCTGATCCACCGCCACCTGCCGCGGCTGGTGCTGGAGACCGGGCTGCAGAACCTGGCTGACGGCTGGGGGGAGCAAGGTATCAGGTTCGAGCAGCGCGGCGACCAGGTGCTTTTCCTGGCCGACAGCGAGGCGGACTTCCGCCTCTTGAGGTTCCGCGACGGCGGCGGCAGAAAGATCATCCGTCCCGCCAACCTGGAAGACCTTTTCCTCGGCCTGACCGGGAGGGGCCTCGATGAATAGCAGCGGTATCGCCCTGCCGGAGCCACAGGCCCGGCCTCTGCGGGTCCTGGCGGTCTGGCGCCGCCACCAGCGGGTCTATTTCAAGTTCCTAGTAGCCAACGTGATCCCGCCGTTCCTGGAGCCGCTGATGATGCTGCTGGCCCTGGGACTCGGCCTGGCGGACTATATCGGCGCTATCGGAGGCGGGGGCTACACCGAGTTCCTGGCCCCGGGCATGATCGCCATCTCGGTGATGTTTTCGGCCACCTTCGAGACCACCTACGGCACTTTCATCCGCATGGAATACGAGAAAATCTACGATGCCCAGCTGGCCAGCCCCACCTCTTTTTTCGAGATGCTGCTGGGCGAGGTGGCCTGGGTCTGCTCCAAGTGCTCGATTTTCAGCCTGGGTGTGCTGCTGGTGGTCGGCGCTTTCGGCCTCATCCCCTCGTGGTGGTCGCTGCTGGCGGTGCCCGCCGGTTTCCTGGGCGGGATGGTTTTCGCCCTGATGGGCCTGCTGGTCACCAGCCAGGTCCGCGAGATCAACAACTTCAATTTCTACATGACCGGGATTATCACCCCCATGTTCTTTTTCAGCGGGGTGATGTTCCCGCTGGACAGCCTGCCGGACTTTCTGCAGTATGCCTGTCTGTGCCTGCCGCTGACCCACCTGGTGGCGGTGATGAGGGCGGTCAGTGCGGGAGTTTTCGAGACGGCGCTGCTGGGGCACCTGTCCGTGCTGCTGGCCTACGCGGCGGTCTTGTGGCCGCTGGCAGTGGTCCTGCTGCGCAGGAGAATACTGGTTTAGGAGGCGGGGTCATGGGCTTCAAGCTGCCTGTCGTGCTGGCGTGCTGTGCCGCAGCCTGCCTGGCATCGATACCCGGGTGCGGGGGCCTGGAACAGGCTCCGTACGATGTTGTAGTGGTGGGGGACACCCCCTCGGGAATCTGCGCCGCAGTGGCCGCGGCCAGGAAGGGCTGCCGGGTCTGCCTGGTCGCCGAACAGGAACACCTGGGCGGCATGATGGCCTCCGGCCTGGGCAGCACGGACGCCGGCAGGCCCGAGCTGATCGGCGGGCTGGCCCGCGAGGTTTTCGGCCGGATCGCCGGGCACTACGAGAAGACTTACGGCAGGGCCTCCCGCCAGTTCGGGCAGTGCAGGCACGGGCTGCGGTTCGAGCCGCACGTGGCCGAAGAGGTGTTCGACCGGCTGGCAGCCCGGCCGGGCATAACGGTGCTCAAGGGCCGGCGGTTCATCGACTGCCTGGCCGCCGATAACAGGATCACCGCGATCCTGCTGCGCAGCAGGCTAGGCGGCGGGGAGCAGACGGTCTACGGGAAGTTTTTTGTCGATGCCACCTATACCGGCGACTTTCTCGCCTTGGCAGGGGAGCCTTTCCGCACGGGAAGGGAAGACCGGGAGTTTTTCGGCGAATCCATGGCCGGCCACATTTTCCAGCACGACAAGACGCACCTGCCACTGCCGGGCAGCACCGGTCTGGGAGACAGCCTGGTCCAGGCCTATAACTACCGCCTCTGCCTGACCGACAGCGCCGGCAACTCGGCGCCCCTGCCCGGGCCGGTAAACTACGACCCGGAACGCTACAGGATCCTCTATCGCTACCTCAGGCAGAAAGGGGCGGCCAGCCCAGCGGACTTCATGATTTTCAGCCCCCTGCCCAACCGCAAGTACGATATCAACAACTGGGGCTACTGCTGGCTTTCCACCGACCTTATCGGCGGGAGCCAGGCCTACCCGGAAGCCGAGGCCCGACAGCGGCAGGAGATCGAGAAAAGGCACCTGGAGCATGTCCTCGGCCTGATGAGGTTCCTGCGCACCGACCCCGGCCTGCCTGAAGCCCTGAGGCGGGAGTTCGCCCGCTACAACCCGGCCGCCGACGAGTTCGCCGACAACCGCCACCTGCCTTTCCAGCTCTATGTGCGCGAGGCCCGCCGCCTGGCTTCCTACTTCACTTTTACCGAGCGGGACGCCCTGGTCGACACTCTGAAAGAGGATGCGATCGGCATGGGATCCTACCCGATGGACTCGCACGCCACCGGCGCCTGGGATTACGGGTACCCTTTCGCCGAGGGATTTTTCATCCTGCCCTGCAGGCCCTACCAGATCCCTTACCGGGTCATGCTGCCCCGCTGGACCAGGAACCTGCTGGTCTCGGCATGTGTCTCCGCCAGCCACGTCGCTTATGGGACCCTGCGCATGGAGCCGGTGTACATGATCATGGGCCAGGCCGCCGGGGAAGCCGCCGCACTGTGTATCGATTTCAACTGTGAAGCCGACCAGGTCCCGGTAAACATCCTCCAGGAAAAGCTGCGGGAAAGCGGCGCGATACTCTCGGCGGCCGAGGCCATCCCGTGGCCCGGCAAACCTGACAAACCTGACGTTTGACGTACATCGCGAGCCGCGTTGAGAGCTAATCCCGGCGTTCCTCGTCCGCGCCCGGGGCAATGGGGCAACCCGTTTACACACCCCGCCTGCCTGCGGCAGGCACCCCTCTGTGAGAGGGGATTTTTACGTCCGCGCCCGGGACCGCGAGGATACCCTGTTACGGGCATGTCGTAGGCATTGTATCCTGCCGTAGGGCGCGAGGCATGCCTCGCCCTGGGCCGGGCGGTGGGGCCTTTGTCCCTTTGTGCCTGTTTCAGGCCAATTCCACCTTTTCCACCTGCGGCCTCTGAACCCCCAGCAGCTCGGACACCTGCCAGGCGAAGCGCTCCGGGTCCCCGGTGGTCAGGTAGCGCCTGGCCCCGCCCTCTATGACCGTTATCCCCCTGGACTCGCAGACGCGGACCACCTGGGCGGCCACTGCCGAACAGGGGTCCAGCACCTCGACCTCCGGGCCCAGGCCGCGCTCCAGCAGCGGCCGCAGGAAAACGTAATGGGTGCAGCCGAGCACCAGCCGCCAGCCTGAGCGGCTTTTCCCCAGGCGGCTGCGCACCTCGGCCACCACGCGCTCTGCCTGCACCGGGTCGGTGAACCCGAGCTCCTCCACCACCTCGGCAAGCAGGGGCAGGCGCACCTCCGCTACTACGCTATCTCCGGCGTAGGTCTTGACCAGGTCCGTGTACTTGGAGCCTTCCGCGGTGTTCTCGGTCATCAGGACCGCCAGCGGCTTTTCCGGACTGGTGGCTGCGGCCGGCTTGACCGGGGGCACGATGCCGACAAAGGGGACAGGGAATTTCTTTCGCAGGTGCTCGATCGCGGCCACGGTGGCAGTGTTGCAGGCAGCCACTACCAGGCTGCAGCCGCGTCCGGTGAGGACCCGGGTGATCGCGGCGGCCCGGTCTTTGATCCATTCGGGGGGACGGGTGCCATAGGGGAAGCAGGCGCTGTCCGAGAGGTAGAGGAAGTCGGCCTCAGGCAGGCTGTGGTCAAGCTCGCGCAGCAGGGAGAGGCCTCCCACGCCCGAGTCGAAGATACCGATCATTTTGCGCCGGCGAGCTTTACGGCCGCTTCGGCAACCGCCGCTGCGGCCTGTTTCAGGCAGGAGTGGACCGAGCTCTCGAACGCGGCGACAACCGCCTCAGCCGAGGGTATGGCGCCTACCAGGGTGGTGTCGGAGAACTCGCTGCGCCACAGCACCGACTGGTCCCCGGGGTCCCGCAGGATGAACTCCAGGTTCACCAGGGTATGGGAACCCACCTGGTCCTGGACCTGCTCGAAACGGAGGATGCGGCCGGCCAGCACCAGGTCCACCTCGCTCATCGAGGGCAGGCGCAGCACCTGGCCGAAAGCGCCGCCTGCGCGCAGATAGTCGATCATGGCCTCGGCCAGCATTTTCTGGGGAGGAACCCCCCAGCGCCTGTAATAATCGGGCGTTATCTCGTGGCCGCCGGAGCGGTAAAGCAGGTTGTCGCGGGCGTAGATACCCTCGGCTTCGAGCCGGGGCACGCCTACCACCAGGCCGGTCTTGCCGGGCGCGCCTGTCTGAGCCTGGGCAAGCGGGCGGCCGATGGTGTAGTAATGGGTCTGCGGGATTGAGCCGCAGGCCAGGGTCAGCAGGGCTGCCAGCAGGCTTACCACAATTAGTGGCTGCATGGTTCCTCTTGGGGAGCTGGAGTTTGACAGAAAGTCCCGTTGCTGCTTTTCAGGGTCGAAAAATCAATGAAATAACCGTATCAAAAGCCCGGTACCGGGCCTGCCTGGTCCCGGGAGCGGAATTCCTGATCAAGCCCGTTTTTTCTGGGCCTGGCCCTTGAGGATCAGCAGCGGCTTGTCGTCGTTCTTGAGGACCTCGCGGGTCACTACTACTTCCTCGACATCCTTGCGCGAGGGGATCTCGAACATCAGGTCGAGCATCACCTCTTCCAGGACCGAGCGCAGCCCCCGGGCGCCGCTGCCCCGGGCGATCGCCCTGTCGGCCACCTCCTCCAGTGCGTCATCCTCCACCTTGAGCCCGACACCCTCCATCTCGAAGATGCGCATGTACTGTTTGACCAGGGCGTTTTTCGGCTCCACCAGGATACGGATCAGCGCCTCGCGGTCCAGGTCGCTCAGGGCGGTGACCACCGGCAGCCTGCCCACCAGCTCGGGGATCAGCCCGTAGTTGATCATGTCCTCGGGCTCGACCTGCTGGAAGATGTGCAGCTTCTTTTCGATCTCCTCGACCGTGGAGGCGAGCTTGCTGCCGAAACCGATGGTCTGCTGGCCAATCCGCCGCTTGATTATCTTTTCCAGCCCGTCGAACGCACCGCCGCAGATAAACAGGATGTGGCGGGTATTGATCTGGATGTATTCCTGCTGGGGGTGTTTCCTGCCGCCCTGCGGCGGGACCGAGGCGATAGTGCCCTCGAGTATTTTCAGCAGCGCCTGCTGCACGCCCTCGCCGCTGACATCGCGGGTGATCGAGGGGTTGTCGCTCTTGCGGCTGATCTTGTCCAGCTCATCGACATAGATTATCCCGCGCTCGGCTTCGCGCACGTTGTAGTCGGAAGCCTGGAGCAGCCTGACCAGGATGTTCTCCACGTCCTCGCCCACGTAGCCGGCCTCGGTCAGCGTGGTAGCGTCCGCGATGGCGAACGGCACGTGCAGGATGCGGGCCAGGGTCTGGGCCAGCAGGGTCTTACCGGTCCCGGTCGGGCCGATCATCAGGATATTGCTCTTCTCGATCTCCACCTCGCGGGTGGTGGCCTCGTTCTCGGTGCGCTTGTAGTGGTTGTAGACCGCCACCGAGAGCACCCGCTTGGCATGCTCCTGCCCGATTACATACTGGTCCAGGATGTTCTTGATGTCTTTCGGAGGGAGTATCTTGTGCGGGCCCTCCTGGGCCTGGCGGGTCTCGTCCTCGATCAGTATCTCGTTGCAGAGCCGGATACACTCATCGCAGATGAAAACATTGGGGCCGGAAATGAGCTTGCGGACCTGCTTCTGGCTTTTGCCGCAGAAAGAGCAGAACAAGCCGCTTCTGGTGGTACTGCCGTGATTTGCCATGTCTCTCTCAACTGGATGGTAATGAGCCATTCACTCCGCGGCAGGCTCAGGCGTGCCGCTCGATGATCTGGTCGATCAGCCCGTATTTCTTGGCTTCCTCGGGCGACATGAAAAAGTTGCGGTCAGTGTCCTTTTCGATCTTTTTCAGGTCCTGCCCGGTGTTTTCGGCCAGGATCTTGTTCAAGAGCTTCTTGGTCTTGATAATTTCGTGGGTGTAGATCTCCAGGTCCGAGACCTGGCCCTGGGTGCCGCCCAGGGGCTGGTGGATCATGATGCGGGCGTGCGGCAGGCTGAACCGCTTGCCTTTCTCCCCGCCGGCCAGCAGGAACGCTCCCATGCTGGCCGCCTGTCCGACACACATGGTGTTGACCGGCGGCTTGATAAAACGCAGGGTGTCATAGATCGCCAGCCCGCTGGAGACCGAGCCGCCGGGGCTGTTGATATAGATGAACACATCCTTCTCGGGGTCCTGGGCCTCGAGGAAAAGCAACTGGGCAATCACCAGGTTGGCCACCTGGTCGTCGATCGCGGTGCCGATAAAGATTATCCGATCCTTGAGCAGCCGCGAGTAGATATCATAGGCCCTCTCGCCTACTCCGCTCTTCTCGATTACCATCGGAATCAGGGTCATTGCTGATACTCCTCTATGAAGGGCGCCGGATAAGGACCTCGACACCCTCAATTATAAGATAACGACTTGTCGGCCGTCAGGGGCAAGGCAAGCCGCTCCCGGCACAACATAACACCTTAAATCCCCCTGAGAGCTATTTTTACAAGGTAACGCTCAGGCGCTCATTGCCGTGGGAACGGGCCTTGAAAGCCCGGATCCCGGCTGTTTGAGCATTTATCGACACCTGAGTCAGTCCAGGTCTTCCTCGACCTTCTTGATGTCGTTGTTCTCCAGCAGGAATTGTACCACTTTTTCAGTCAGGATAAGGGCCCGTAGCTGGCCGGCGGCCTCGGCCGAGCGGAAATCACCGCGCACCTCATCCACCGGCTTGTTCAACTGCCCGGCATATTCCTGGATCCTGGCCTCGAAGTCTGCGGGTGCGGCCTCGATTTTTTCCTGCCCGGCGATCTCCCGGATCAAATACTCCCGCTTGATACTGAATTCGGCCACCGGCCGGGCGATCCTGGCGATTTCTTCCCCGTCGATCTGCTGGTCCGGGTACTGTTTCCTGGCATTTTCGACCTGGCGGCGGACAGCGGAGCCGACCAGGGATGCAGGCACGTCGAATGGGTTGGCCTCGATTATCAGCCTGAAAATTTCATCTTCCAGCCTGCGCCTCGCCCTTTGGTCCACTTCGTGTTGCAGGTTCTGTCTGATCAGCTCTTTCAGGCCTTCCAGGTTCTCGGCCGGGCTGACCTGTGCGGCGAAATGGTCGTCCAGCTCGGGCAGCGTCTTGACTCTCACTCCCCTGACATCGACCCGGTAGCCGACTTTTTTCCCTTGCAGCGATCCATCGGGGTAGTCTTCCGGGAAATCGATGTCGACCCGCTGGTTCTCGCCTTCGGTCAGGCCGACCAGCCTGTGGCTGAACAGGGCGGTAGGGTCCTCGTGGCCGGCCATCACCAACTGGTTTTTTCTCTCGTTCGCCGGTTGTGAGCCGCCTTCTTCGTCGAGGACCGCGAAATCTATCACCAGGTAATCTCCGGCCTCGGCCGCCCCTTCCTTGGGAATGAAACGGGCCTGCCGGTCTCTCAGGTTCTCCAGCGCTTCATCCACGTCCCGGTCGGTAATGGTGTGGACCCTGTTTTCCACCTTGAACTTGGTGTAGCGCTTGAGTTTGATCTGCGGCGGCACTTCGACCGAAGCCACGAAACTCAGCTCGTCGTCCTCTGAAAGGTCGACTTTCTGCACGGTCGGTCGGGTCAGCGGCTGAATCTTTTCCTGTTCCAGGGCCTGAGCGCAGCCGGCGTTGATCACGTTCTGCAGGACCTCGACCTTGATTGCCTCGGCGAACCGGCCGGCTATCAGCTTGCGGGGGGCTTTGCCGGGGCGGAACCCCTCGATCCTGGCCTTTTTCCTGAAATCGCTGAGGACCTTTTCCCGTTCGTCCCGGACAGCTTCGGGCTGTATGGTCACACTCAGGGTGCGCTCACAGGGGCCGCTGTCGGCGACTTCCACTTTCAGGTTCGATAACGCCATGACTCGATCTCTGTTCTGATACCGATAGTCGAATGAATACTGGTGCGAAAGGGGGGACTTGAACCCCCACGGGTCTCCCCACAGGATCCTAAATCCTGCGCGTCTACCTGTTCCGCCACTTTCGCACTTTGCTAGTCGAGTAGATCATCCATTACTGGATTTCACCCTCACAGAACCGGACGTGGGGCGTTACCCCATCCGGCTCTTCCGAGCAGG
>JAFGTO010000057.1 GCA_016934095.1 Candidatus Glassiibacteriota bacterium | reverse complement strand
GTGCTCCAGCACGTCGATGCAGGCTATCGTATCGTAGAGCCCAGTCAGTGGCTCGGCGCCCCCGGCGGCCACCACCCCGACTGTCAGCTCCCGGCGCTCGAAACGGAAGACCGCGAAATCCAGCAGCACTCCCTCCAGGTCGAGATGGCTCGCCCGCGCTCCCGCCCCGGCCAGGGCGATGGACAGTGTCCCGCAGCCCCCGCCGTAATCCAGCACCCGCTCGCCGGTGCGGACCTCCGCAAGCACCCCCTGGACCACCTCATCCTGGCCGCCGTTGTACTCGGTCTTCATCAGCTCGTAAACATAGAAAGCATTTTCCTGGTAAAAGCGGCGGACCTCGGGATCGGTGGAGGGCGTGCGCCGCTTCCAGAGAGAGACCGTCTCCAGTCCGGCCCGGTCGCATTTTTCCTCGACAGTCTGCAGGTCCTCACCGGTGAAAGCGCAGATTTCCGCGAGCGCCCGGCTCTTGCGTTTCCTGTATGGCACGATCACCAGCCGGCGTTTCAGCTCCAGCAGCTCGTCATCCACAGCTGCGGCGGTGCGGTCCCGGTAGAGGATCACCACCGCCGGGGCGCCCGTGGCCCGGGCGATACGGTCGACATTTTCGTAGTAAGGGTGCAGCCTGCGCTCGGTGGCGTACGGTACCAGCACCAGGTCGAAACCCGCCCGGCGAAGGCAGCCGGCATCCAGCTTCTCCAGCCGGAAAAACCCCTGGTCGGGATATACCAGGCTGGCGCAGCCGGGCAGGCCCTCGCCGTCGTGGCAGAGTACGCTGATCTCCAGGCCCTCCCGCCAGTTGCGCAGCGCCGAGAGACCCTCCAGGACAAGTTTCTGCGGGGCGGAGCGGATGAGCAGGACGCGGCAGCCGCCCGTGTCGAGGCTGTCCAGCACCTCCCTCAGCGGGCGGGTGATGATTTCCGGTTCCCTGATTAGCATGGTTTTTTATCTTCCCCCTGAACGATATTTCATTCCGGCCTGTAAATTATACATAACAGTCTACTTTATTCTCGAGGTCATTATATTTAATACGGCATTTAACCCAAACGACTTGACTTTCTTTGGCGGCATCGGTAATATCACAACAACGAATTGCGATCCCGCATCCGCGCCGATTTATCTCAAAAAACGATATTTCCCAGCATACCAGCCGGATATGACCGAAGACAGGTTCGAAGCCATCAAAGTCGGGGACGAGGCCGAGTTGTTCCACACCATCACGGCCGCGGACCTGGATGTTTTTGTCAAGCTGACCGGCGACGACAACCCCCTGCACGTGGATGACAAGTTCGCCGCCTCCACCGCCATGAAAAAGACCGCGGTGCACGGCATGCTCACCGCTGCGTTCATCTCCACGGTGATAGGCACCAGGCTGCCGGGCAAGGGGGCGCTGTGGTACGAGCAGACCCTGCGCTTCCTGGCGCCGGTGAGGGTCGGCGAGAAGATCCGGGTCTGGGCCAGGGTCAGGCACAAGTCGCCGGCCCAGCGGGTGCTGACACTGGAAACCATTGTTTTCAAAGAAAGCGGAACCAAAGTTATCGAAGGGGAGGCTAAAGTCAAAGTGCTGAAAACCCGAGTAAAAAAAAAGCCCGCTGAGCGGCCGGGAGCCCGGGGCGCGGTGATAGTCACCGGGGCCGGCCGGGGAATCGGCGCCGCAGTGGCCGTGCAGCTCGCGGCCGAGGGTTTCCCGGTAGTGGTGAACTACTCGAAAAGCCGTGCCGCAGCCGGGGAGACAGTCGGCAGGATAGAGGCCGCCAAGGGGCGGGCCGCCGCCTTTCAGGCCGATGTCTCGGACCGCGGGGCGGTAAAAGAGATGGTCGGCTTCGCGGTGGAGACTTTCGGCACGGTGTACGGAGCAGTCAACAACGCCGCGCCCCCGGTCGAGAGCAGGGAGTTCACCGGACTGTCCTGGGAAGATGTCCAGGTGCACCTGGAGGTACAGGTAAAAGGTGCTTTCAACCTTTGCCGGGAAGTCCTGCCCCTCCTGCTGGAGGCGCAGTCCGGGGTGATAGTCAACATCTCCAGCATCTACGCCGACAACGTGCCGCCGGTCAGGCTGCTGCCCTACACCTTGTCCAAGGCGGCCCTGGTGTCTCTTACCCGCTCGCTGGCAGTCGAGTACGGCCCCAGGGGGGTCAGGGTGAACTGCGTCTCCCCCGGCATGACCGACACCGAGTTCATCGCCGACCTCCCCGAAAAGGCCAAGATGGTCGAGAGGATGCAGACCCCGCTCAGGAGGCTGGCTTCCCCGGAGGATGTAGCCGGCGTAGTGGCCTTCCTCTTCAGCGAAAAAGCCGCCCACCTTACCGGCGAGAACATCCGGGTCTGCGGCGGCAGGGTGATGGCCTGAGAGGGCTGCGTTGCGGCGGCCTGCAGGCGTCGATGGGGACCTGAATAATGACCGACCTGTCGTTTTCCGAAATCCAGGAGTATCTTCACCGGCACGACCGGAGCGAGCTGCCGGGGCTGACGATCTCGGTCCTGCGCAACGTGGTGGTCGAGCCGCTCGAGCCTTACCTCGAGTACCTGGCCTGCCGCATGGGGTTCAACGCAGAGGTAAGTTTCGGCAGCTACGACAATGTCTTCCAGGAGGCGGTGGGCGGAGACGGCGGGCTGCTGGGCCCGGAGACTGACGCAGTGCTGGTGTTCCTCAAGCTGGAGGGCCTGTCCTGGGACCTGGCGCGAAACTTCAACGCCCTGAGCGGCGAGCAGGTCCGGGCCGAGGCCGCCAGGCTGGAGGAGCATTTCTCCAGGGTGCTCTCCGGCATCCGCGGCCAGACCGGGGCCATGGTGCTCTGGCACGGCCTGGAGCTCCCCGCCTACCCGGCGGGCGGGATCCTGGACAGCCGGGAAGGCGAGGGGCAGTCGGCCGCCGTGGCCGGGTTGAACGAATTTTTGAAAAAAAGCTTGAGGAGCGCCGGCAACTGCTACCTGGTCGACCTGAACCTCTGCCGGCTCAGGGTGGGTGATAAGGATTTTTACGATTGGAGGTACTGGCATATCGGCCGCGCGCCTTACTCGAGGGAGGCCCTGCGCGAGATCGCCGGGGAGGATTTCAGGTTCATCCGGCCGCTGAAAGGCAGGAACAAGAAGTGCCTGGTCCTGGACTGCGACAACACTCTCTGGGGGGGGGTTGTCGGCGAGGACGGCCTGGGCGGGATAGTCCTGGGCAGGACCTACCCGGGTTCGGCCTACTACGAGTTCCAGCAGGAGGCGCTGGAGCTTTACCACCGGGGAGTGATCCTGGCCCTTTGCAGCAGGAACGACGAGGAGAATGTCTGGGAGGTCTTCCGCAGTCATCCCGACATGGTGCTCAGGCGGGAGCATATCGCCGCGGCCCGGATCGCCTGGCAGGACAAAGCCACCGGCCTGAGACAGCTTGCCCGGGACCTGAACATCGGCCTCGACAGCATGGTGTTCATGGACGACAGCGAGTTCGAGGTGGAGTTTGTCCGCGAGACCCTGCCGGAGGTAACAGCCATCCACCTGCCGGCGGACAAGGCTGTCGAGAACAGGGAGATCCTGGCCGCCTGCGGCCTTTTCGACACACTCTCGCTCTCCGAGGAAGACCGGAAGCGGGGCGCCATGTACCAGGCGGAAGCCCAGCGGAAGAAGCTGCGCACCCAGGCCGCCGACCTGCTGAACTACCTGAAGTCCCTGGAAATGGTGCTCACCCTGAGTTTTGCCGATGAGCTGACCGTGCCCCGGATCGCCCAGCTCAC
The DNA here is from genome assembly GCA_016934095.1 of Candidatus Glassiibacteriota bacterium. Classification (GTDB taxonomy): domain Bacteria; phylum Gemmatimonadota; class Glassbacteria; order GWA2-58-10; family GWA2-58-10; genus JAFGTO01. Next base: position 1,947 of record JAFGTO010000057.1, on the reverse strand, counting down.
CCAGAAGACCAACCAGTTCAACCTGACCACCAGGCGCTATACCGAGGAAGAGATCAGGAATCTGGCCCAGAGCGGCCGGGCCGATGTTTTCTGCCTGAGGCTGAGCGACAGGTTCGGCGACTCGGGGATCATCGGGGTGGGCATCCTCAGGTACGACTCCGGCCGGGCGCTGATCGACGAGTTTCTTCTTTCCTGCCGAGTCCTGGGCCGGGGGGTGGAGGACGCTTTTATCATCCGGACCCTGAAGATCGCCCTGGGCCGGGGCTGCCGGTCAGCCACCGGCGAGTACATCCCCACCGCCAGGAACGGCCAGGTGAAAGATTTCTACGAAAAGCACGGCTTTGCGGCCCTGGAAGAGGCCCGCGGCCGGAAAGCGAAATCTTTCAGCTACGACCTCGGGCAGGGTGTCGGCAGCGAGCCGGCTTTTTTCAAGGAGATAACCTCGGAGAGAATACCGGACAATGGATGACCTGAGAGCAAGAGTGGTAAAGATAGTGGGCCGGGTGATGGACCTCCCGGCGGAGCTGCTCGACGAGAAGTCCTCGATGGATGACGTGGAGAGCTGGGACTCCCTGCGGCACATGAACCTGGTCATGGCGCTCGAGGAGGAGTTCGGCCTGTCTTTCACGGATGAGGAGATTGTCGAGATGCTGAGCGTGGAAATTATCCTGGAAACCTTGAAAAGCCGCCGCTAGCGGCCCGGCCGTGGAGAAACCCTGCCGGGGGCGGTCTCTAACCTGACTGCGCGACCAGTGAGCCCTTCCCAGATCACTTTCCGAGAGGTATGCGAGGATGACTGCCCGGCGGTGGTAGAGCTGCGCCGCCGGGTGGATGACCTGCCCGTACCCGAGAAAATCAGCACGGAGTTCTGGCAGTGGGAAAACCTCCGGAACCCCTTCGGTGTCTCCACCGCGGTGGTGGCGGTCTCGGAGGGCAGGCTTGTCTCGCACATGTCCGCCCTGCCGCGCAGGCTGGTGGTCGACGGCCGTCCGCACCCCTGCTCGCACGTGGTGGAGGCCATGACCGACCGGGCCCTGAGGAGATCAATGGTCTTTCTCCGCCTCGGCCACCGTCTCGAGCGGCTCCTCTGCGAACAGGGCAGGGAGCTCTTCTACTGTTTCCCCAACCGCAGCTCCCGCTCGATCTTCCAACGCGGGTTCAAGTGGATGGACGCGGGAAGCTCCAGGCTCTGGCTGTATCCCCTGCGGCCCGGCAGGGTCCTGGCCTCCCGTCCGGGGGCCTTGGCCCGGGCACTGGCGCCGCTCGCCGTACCGGCAGGGGTGCTCTACCGGGGCCTGTTCGCTTTCAGGAGCTCCGGCCGGGTGGAGACCGCGGACAAGTTCGATGACCGCTTCCAGGGCCTGCTGGATGAGGTCCACCGCCGGGGTCCGGTGGTCCTGGAGCGCACCGTGGACTACCTGAACTGGCGCTACTGCAGGGCGGTGGCACGGAAATATACTGTCCTCTGCCTGCCCGGGGAGGGGGGAGAGTCAGTGGATGGTTACCTGGTCTACCGCAGGCTGCGCCACGAGGGGGTAGAGCTGGGGGTGGTGATGGACCTGCAGGTCAGAGAAAGCGCAACCCACGGGCCGGCCGGGCTACTGCTGTGCACCGCCCTGGCGCAGATGGACAGCAGCGGCGCCCAGGCCGCGCTCTGCCTGCTGACGTCCTCCGACCCGCTGAGCCGGTCCCTGGCCCGCAGCGGGTTCATCCCCGTGCCGCGCAGGCTCAACCCCAACCCCCTGGACTTCATGATCAAGCCCGTGGGCGCCGGGCTTAAGCCCGCTTTCATCTGCGACCCCGCCAACTGGCGCCTGAGCTTCGGCGACAACGACGTGTTCTGATGACTATCTCATACCAATTTGACAACCAGGTATGAATCCGGGGGAGGGCGGAAACCTTTTGAAAAAGGTTTCCGCCCTCCCCCGGGCCCCCTCCCACCTTCCC
>JAFGTO010000430.1 GCA_016934095.1 Candidatus Glassiibacteriota bacterium | reverse complement strand
TGCTCTCCGGGTTCGCCTCGTGGATCCCTGCACTGATTGCCGCGCACCAGGATCCGGCCGAAGTCTTGCGCGAGGAGTGAAAAAAGGTAATGTTAAAGGTAAGCGGATTGAGCAAGGTTTTTCGCCGCGCGGACGATGCCCCGGTCCGTGCGCTGGATGGTGTCTCGCTGGTTGTGGATCCCGGCGAGTTCGTGGCTGTCCAGGGACCGAGCGGCTGCGGCAAGACAACCCTGCTGCTGGCCTGCGGCGGACTGCTCATGCCCAGTGGGGGCAGCGTTGAGGTCGGCGGAAAGGACATCTACGGTCTGTCTTCGGAATCCAGGGCCCAACTGCGCGCCGGGAACATCGGCTTTGTCTTCCAGCAGTTTTACCTGATCCCGTACCTCGATGTCCTGGACAACGTGCTGACCCCTTCCCTTGCCCTGGCCGGGCGGCAGCCGACCGAGCGTGCCCGCGGGCTGATCGACCGTTTCCAGCTCGGTGAGCGCATCGGCCACCTTCCCGCCGAGCTCAGCACCGGGGAACGTCAGCGCGTCGGACTGGCCCGGGCCCTGCTCAACCGGCCCAGGCTGCTGCTGGCGGATGAACCCACCGGCAACCTCGATCCGGAGAACAGCGGGATCGTGCTCGGCTGCCTGGCCGAATTCGCCCGCTCCGGGGGCGCGGTCCTGATGGTCACGCACGGCGATACTGCGGCGCGGTACGCCCACCGCACCGTTTTCCTCAAGGCGGGAAAACTGCTGGAAAACAAGGATAACTGAACCAGGAGATCCCGGGAGAGACAAGAGAAAATGAAGTTCAGCCGCGGCTTTACCTTTCTGCTCTGTTTTTTATTCACCGCCCCCCTCCCCGGCTCGGACTGGCCCATGTGGCGCCGCGATGCAAACCGCTCCGCCTCATCGCCGGCCGACCTGCCGGCCGCGCTTCACCTGCTGTGGGAGCGAATCTACACTCCGCGCACCATGGTCTGGGACGATCCCCTGAACCAGGACCTGATGCCCTACGACCAGGTGTTCGAGCCCGTGGTCGCGGGCGGGCGGATGTTCCTGGGCTTCAACGACTGCGACAAGGTGGTGGCACTGGACACGGACAGCGGTGAGGAGGTCTGGACTTTTTACACGGACGGGCCTGTGCGCCTGCCCCCGGTGGCCTGGGAAAACAGGGTGTATTTCGCCAGCGACGACAGTTACCTCTACTGCGTGGAGGCCGAAACCGGGAAGCTCCTCTGGAAGTTCCGCGGCGGGCCCTCGGAGAAGAAGATTATCGGCAACAGGCGCCTGCTCTCCGCCTGGCCATCCCGCGGCGGCCCGGTCATCCAGGACTCCACGGTTTATTTCGCCGCCAGCATCTGGCCGTTCATGGGGACTTTCATCTATGCTCTGGATGCCGGGACCGGCGAGGTGGAGTGGGTCAACGACCGCACCGGCTCGGAATACATCCTGCAGCCGCACCATTCCCCGGCCTTTGCCGGGGTCGCGCCCCAGGGCGCCCTGGTCTCCGCAGCAGACCGCCTGCTGGTGCCCGGCGGCAGGAGCGTGCCCGCCTGTTTCGACCGCATCGGCGGAGGACAGCTATATTACCACCTGTCGGATCAGAACAAGACCGGCGGCTCCTTTGTCTGCGCCTCTGCCGAGGTGGGAGTGTTTTTCAACCACCACCGGGACCAGGTAGTCAGCATGTATGACCTCGAAACCGGAAACCGGCTGGTTCCCGAGATCGGCCGGAATCCCGTCCTGACCGAAACGACTTTTTATCTGTCGACCGGGGCTGTCTCGTCTTTCGATGCCGTGGAGCTGAAAAAGAAATCCGAACAGTGGCGGGAAGCCAGCCTCCTGGAGAGAGAGCTTGCCCGGGCCCTGGAGCCGCTGGCCGGCCCGGACCCGGGACTTACCGGTAAGTATTACTGCGTGTCCCCGGCACTCATCGGGAGGCTCCACCGTGAGTGGTTCGAATACAAGGCCGGCAGGTGGAAAGAAAGCATCTTGTGGGAGGTCGAAGCGGACGGAAGCCAGGACCTGATCAAGGCCGGTGGTTTCCTTTATGCCGCGGGCAGCAAAGGAGTAACTGCAATCAAGCTGCCTGCGGGCGAGGAACAGCAGCCGGAAATCGCCTGGAGCAAGACTGTCAGGGGTGGATGCCGGAGACTGCTGGCTGCAGGCGGAAGACTCTTCGTGTCCACTCTCGACGGCAGGATAATGGCTTTCGGCGGCACTGAAGCCTCGCCGAACAGGATACCCCGCCGGGTTGCGGCGGCGCACCCTGACGCCGAGGCTGTCGTCAGGGCGCGGAACATTCTCCAGAGTACCGGCGTGAAAGAGGGTTATGCCCTGGTCCGCGGCGTGCGGGACGGCGGCCTGCTGGAAGCCCTGGCACTCAGCTCGGAGCTCAGGATAATCGCCTTCCACCCGGATTCGGCGCGGGTGGTCATGCTCCGCAGCCGCCTGGATTCCGCGGGGCTTTACGGCGAGCGCATCGCCGTGCTCCGGGAGCATCCCGGAGCAGGTCCGGCCCTGCCGCCTTACCTAGCCTCGCTGACAGTGGCCGGGGACCTGCCGCAGTCCTTGCCGGAAATCGACTCGGCGGATGCCGCCGGGACAAGCTATTTCGAGCGACTGATCAATTCGGTGCGGCCGTACGGAGGCAAGGCCTGGCTGGGTGTGCCGAAAGCGGAGCAGGAAGCTTTGATCAACAGGCTGTCCGGAGTATTGAACAGGTCGGGGCTGGAGCTTACCCCCGGGGACGAGGGACTGGTACTGACCCGCCGGGGCTCTCCACCGGGCTCCGCCTCCTGGACCCACC
>JAFGTO010000056.1 GCA_016934095.1 Candidatus Glassiibacteriota bacterium | reverse complement strand
TCCGGATAGTGCGAGGTGCGCACGGCGTTGATGTTGAAGCGCTTGAGCAGGCGGAGGTCCTGGAGCATGCGCTCCCGCGGCACCACACGCCCGTGGTCCGGGTCGTGCTCGTGCCGGTTGACCCCCTTGATCAGGATGGGGACACCATTGACCAGTAGTTGCCCCTGCCTGATCTCCACCTCCCGGAAGCCCACCCGGCAGCGCTGGACCTCGACCGTATTGCCGTCCGGGTCTTTCAATACCAGCAGCAAGGTGTAAAGCCGGGGCCGCTCGGCAGACCACTTGTCCGGGTTCTCCACCTTCCGCTCGAACTCCAGGGCTGCCGCTGCGCCGCCGGGCAGGTCCGCCGACCGGGACAGCGCCTTGCCGAAGACCGGCCTGCCTTCCGGACCGTACAGGTTCAGCTCGACCGTGTATCGCCCGCTCCCGGCTGCCGCATAGCTCCTGAGCTCGGCATCCACCCGCAGCAAGGCGTCCCTGTAGCGGTCATCCAGCTCCGTGCGCACCCAAAAGTCCCTGAGGTGCACCTGCGGTGCGGCGAACAGGTAGACATCCCGGAAGATCCCGCTGAAGCGCCAGAAGTCCTGGCATTCCAGGTAGCTGCCATCCGACCAGCGGTAGACCTCTGCGGCCAGCGTGTTGTCGCCCTCCCTGAGGTACCCGGTGATGTCGAACTCGGCCGGGGTCATGCTGTCCTGGTGGTAGCCCACTTTCCTGCCGTTGATCCAGAGGTAGAAAGCCGACTTGACTCCCTCGAAAACCAGGAAGACACGCCTGCCGCCCCACTTCTGCGGCACGGAGAACACGGTCCTGTAAGACCCCACCGGGTTGTAATCGTGCTGGATGAAGGGCGGGTCCTTGACAAACTCGTAGGGGATGTTCCTGTAAATCGGGATGCCGTAGCCCTGGAGCTGCCAGTGGCCGGGCACGTGGATCCCGGCCCAGCCGCTGACGTCATAGTCATCCCTGTAGAAGTCCACCGGCCTCTCGTCCGGTTTTTTCACCCAGTTGAACTTCCAGGTACCGTTGAGCAGCTTGAAAAATGCCGACCCGGCCCGGTCTCCCCGCAGCGCGGCGGGTACATCCTGGTAGGGGACCAGGGTCGTATGGGGCGGCTCCAGGTTTATCCCGGTCACCCCGGGGTTTTCCCAGTCGTTTCTTTCCCCTGCGGCGAGACAGGCGGCGGCGTTCGCCAAAAGGAGACAAAGAGAGACAGCCAGCCGGTTATTCATTTTTTTCTCCGGTATCTCGTGCTGGAACCCGGCATCCCTGCCCTCAGGGTGCCGTGGGCCCATAGGTAATGTTCTGGACCTCCCAGCGCTTGAGCTGGGTCCCGATCCTCTGCATGAAACGGCCGAAATCCTTGTTTTCTACGGCGGTCCAGCCGACTTCTGCGTACGCGCTCAGCCGCGGGAAAGTCTGGTACTCCAGGGTTTCCTCCGTGGGGATCCATTCTCCCCACATCTGGCAGCCGGACCCCAGGACGTGGCGGGCCGACTCCTCGTCCAGGCCGGCCGGCACCGGCTCGAACTCGTAGGCTTTCTGCAGGGGGATGGACTGGTAGTCATAATCCAGGTAAGTGCTGGAATGCAGGGAGTTGACAATGTCGTGGCCTTCCCTGGCGGCCCTTTCCGCCAGCTCCAGGCTGCCTTTCCAGAAGTGGACGATGGCGTTGCCGGCCAGGCTCCTGCCGCCGGCCTCATCCTTGAGCTCCCTGCCGCCCGCCCCCTTGATGAACCCGTGCAGGTCATCGCCGAGGATCTCGTTCCAGCCCATCATGCGGCGGCCCCTCGACTCCAGGAACCAGGACATGCGGTTGGTGAAGGACAACTGAAGCTGCGCCGGCCCGGACAGGCCCTCCTTCTCCATGAAAGCCCTGACCTGCGGCGATGCCAGCCAGTGGTCGAACCTGACTTCATCGCCCCCGAGGTGGACCACCTCGAAGGGGAAAAGCTCCATGACCTCTTCCAGGACATTTTCCAGGAAAGTGTACACCTTCTCATCGGCGACATTGAAGGTATCGTACATTTTGCCGAAAATAACCGGCACCTCGATCTCGCGGCCTGCGGCACCCAGCTCCGGGTAGGCGGCGATCGCTGCGCTGGCGTGGCCCGGCATCTCAACTTCGGGGACTATGTAGATGTGTCGCGCCTCGGCGTAGTCGACTATCTCCTTGATCTGTTCCCTCGTATAGAAGCCGCTGTGGGGCTTACCCATCCTCGCCTCGCTTCCCCAGCCGCCCACCTGGGTGTCTTTCCTCCTGGAGCCGATCCCGGTCAGTTTCGGGTAGCGCCTGATCTGGATGCGCCAGCCCTGGTCATCGGTGAGGTGCCAGTGGAACACGTTCATCTTGTGCTGCGCCATCTGGTCCAGCATCCGCTTGACAGTCTCCATGCCCTTGAACCAGCGGCCCTCATCCAGCAGGTAGGCGCGCCACCTGAACCTGGGCCTGTCCTCGACCCTCACTGCAGGGGCCGCCCAGCGCACGCCCCCAGCCGTTTTGCAGCTCATGACTTCCGGGGGGAAAAGCTGCAGCAGGGTCTGCACTCCGTAAAAGGCCCCGGCCGGCTTGCCGGCCTCGATCAATGCCCGCGTGCCGGAAACGGTAAGCCTGTAGCCTTCATCTCCCAGGTCCAGGGCCGGGTCGGAGAGCAAGAGGATGTTTTTCCCGGGAGCTCCCAGGGCGCCTTCCACCTGGAGCTGGCGGACCGGCAAAGGATACCCCGTAGCGGTCCGCAGGCGGGCCGCCAGGTATTCCGCCTCAGCCAGCAGGCCGAGGCTGCAGCAGACCTCACTGCCTGGGCCGAGCTCGAACTCGCCTTCATCGACCCGGACCTGCAGGGGCTGCGGGATGATCGGCAGGGCCGCACCCTTCCCCGCCCTCAGCAGCGGGCACGAGCCGAAAGACAACACCGTTACCGCCAGAATACAGACCAGCCTGTAGCAGATCATCGCCCCTCTCCCTTTTGAGTTGTCAGGAATGCGGAGAGCCGCCTTTTCTCGGTGGCAGGCTCCCCGCCTAACTTTTTCAGCCAGCCGCGAGTTGCCTCCGGTGCCTGACCTATAGCTCCCGGCCGGCGGCAATTGCATTTTTACATGGCTGCGCAGCAGGTAAATCGTTGACAGGCCCGCAGCCAGATCACTATATAAATCTCCCGGCAGGCCAAGTCAAGAAGACCGGGCTGTGCATGCGCCAGCCTTTCTGAGTGTCCCTGCGTCTCAACACTCTTGTTTCCGGCCAGGAAACCGGTAATTTAAGGAGCGGAAGAAGAAGGGGCAAAGGAACAAAGGCCCCGCCACCCCACCCTGGGCGAGGCATGCCTCGCCCCCTACGGAAAAATACAATGCCGCAGACATGCCCGGGCCCGGTGAGTGGAGATACCGGAGGCAGGTAACTTGAAAAAAACACTGAATCACCGCGAGCGGGTCAAGCTCGCCCTGGAGCACAGGGAAACAGACCGGGTGCCCATCGCCATGGTTTGCGCAGGCCTGTCCGCGGCCGCTCAAGCCGGGATCGAGCAGTACCTGGCCCGCGAGCGCAGCCTCAGCCTGCAGGAGTACCTCTCTCCCCTGGTGGATATCGCCGAAGTCAAGCCCCGCTACACCGGGCCGCCCCTGGAAAAAGACACGGACATCTGGGGCGTGAGGCGCAAGCACGTCAGTTTCGGCTGCGGTTCCCACTACGAGATAGACTACTATCCCCTGGCCGGGATCTCCACAGTGGATGAAGCCCTGGCCTACCCCTGGCCCGGGACAGAGTGGTTCGACTATGGATCCATCCCCGGAGAGATCGCGCGGACCAACGCCGGGGAAGAGTACTGCATCATGGTTACCGGGGGCAATATCTTCGAGAAGTACTGGTACATGCGCGGCTTCGAGCAGGCTTTCCTGGACCTGGCGCTCCGGCCGGAGCTGAGCCGGGTGGTGATGGAAAAGATCACCGGCTTCTGTGTCGAGCACACTGCGAAGATGCTGGCTGCGGGCAAGGGGATGATCGACCTGGTTTTCACTGCCGATGACCTGGGTACGCAGGAGGGCCTGATGATGTCGCAGCAGATGTGGCAGGACAATATCAAGCCGCACCACGCAAGGCAGAACCGCGTGATACACGAGATGGGCGCGAGGGTGATCTACCACTCGGACGGTGCGGTTGCGGAGCTGGTGCCTGGGCTGATCGACATGGAAATCGACATCCTGCAGGCCCTGCAGTTCGATGCCAGGGGGATGGACCCGGCGCAGCTGAAAGAAGACTACGGGGACAGGCTCTGTTTCGAGGGCGGGGTGAGCGTGCAGCAGACCCTGCCGTTCGGCACCCCGGAGGATGTGGAGCGTGAAGTAGCGGGCCTGATCTCCACCCTGGGCCGGGGCGGAGGGTACATCCTGGGGCCCTCGCACGAGATCCCGGCCGGGACGCCCCCGGAAAACATCACGGCCATGTTCGACACTGCAGCCTCGTTTACCGGCCCGGGCCGGGATTAATCTTGATGATGGATGAAGTTCTTTTTGATTATCCGTATGCGCTCGCTAGCCAACTCAAACGATGGAGGTGCCCCGATGAGAGCCGGATCAGCCAGAACCGCCGGAGCAGCTTTGCTCCCCTTGCTTGTCCTCGCATCCATCTCCTGCCGGAGCAGGACCGCGGATACTGTCCCCTCCCCGGTCCCGCCTCGTATAATCACGGTGGCGCAGCAGCAGGGCGCCCTGGTTGTCGGCGCCGACAACACCGCCCTGCAGAAGGCCGTTGACATGCTCCGCCCCGGCGACACCCTCGAGATCGGGTCGGGAGTCTACCGGCTCGACAACAGCCTGGTGATCCCGGTCTCCGGCGTGGTGGTGCGCGGCGTGCCTGGAGAGACGGTCCTGCGCAAGGGGCCGGGAGTGTCGAGCCTGGTCCTGGATGGCGGCGACTGGGGCGAGAGCGACCTGGTAGTAGCCGAGCCGGAGAAGTTCCATCCCGGCATGGGAGTGGCCATGCTCGACGACAGGAACCAGTGGGGCTACAACGTGGTGGTAGCCACGGTGGAGAGGATCGATGCAGATACCCTGCGCCTGAGCGACCGCTCGGTCAACGACCTGGACTACATCGACGGGAACACCAGGGTCGAGAACAAGTTCCCGCTGCTCTGCGCGTACGGGCAGAGAGAGATCACTATCGAGGGGATCACAGCGGACGGCAACAAGGAGGAGAACCCCCTCGCGCTGGACGGCTGCCGGGGTGGCGCGATCTACCTCTTCGACTGCAGGAGCTGTACGGTCAGAAACTGCGTGGCCCGCAACTACAACGGCGACGGGATCTCGTTCCAGATCACCGACAGTATCAGCGTGATCGACTGCGAAGCCTGCGATAACACCGGCTACGGAGTCCACCCGGGGACCGGGAGCTCGCACTCGGTGATCAGGAACAGCCGCTTCCACCACAACGGCCAGGTGGGTTTCTTCCTCTGCTACCGCGTGCGCTACGGCTTCTTTACGGACAACCTGATCGAGCACAACGGCCGCTACGGGATCTCGGTCGGCCACAAAGACTCCGACAACCTGTTTGTCAACAACACGGTCAGGAACAACGGCTTCTGCGGCGTCTACTTCAGGAAAAACCCCGAACGGGTGGGCGGCCACCGCAATGTTTTCCGCAACAACAAGATACTGGACAACGGCGGCCTGGAAGAAGGGTACGGGGTCTTTGTCGAGGCTACCAATAAGGATGAGGTCTTCGAGGACAACCTGATCGGCGAGACCCGCTCAGGCGGCGAGCGGACTCAGCAGTACGGCGTATACCTCGCCGCGGGCACGAGCTCGGTGAAGCTCGGGAACAACACCATGCAGGGCCACCTGAAAGTCGACCATTACCGGGCGGAATAGCTAAAAAGCGCACACGGACCCCTGTGCGGCCCCGTGCGCCCACCTTACTCGAAAGTTACGGCCAGCGCCTGGTAGGCCCCGACCCTGGGAAAGACTATTTCCAGCGTGTCTCCGAGGACCCTCCGGGTGTAATCGCCGCCGGCCAGGGCCCTCACCCCGCAGACAGATTTGCCCTCGGGGATTCGGATCAGCATGCGCACGTCCTCGACCGGCGCCAGGTAATACTCGTTTACCCAGTTGCGCTCCAGCTTGTTACCTGTCCAATTGGTGAGGTGAAGGACCCGCGTGTTGTCCCTGGCTGTCATGTTGGCGATCAGGCATTCCGGCCCCTCCACCGAGTAAGGGGCCTCGACCGGGCTCACCTCTTCGACCACGTTCCGGATGAAATCCGCCAGCTCCCGGATGTTGCTCCCGGCATACAGGCTCTCGAGCGCCGAGGACAGGTAAGCCACCCTGCCCTGCCCGTGCCGTGAGAGCACCAGTCCCGGAAGTACCGGCCGGCACCCGTCCCCTGCCACGATATCTGCCGCCACCTCGCCGCCCTCCAGCACGCGCACAGGCTCATAGTACCAGAGGGGCACCAGGCCGCCCGACCATTCACCGAGCGGGCCCCCGGTGCCGCGGCGGA
>JAFGTO010000429.1 GCA_016934095.1 Candidatus Glassiibacteriota bacterium | reverse complement strand
GAGTCTCTGCTGTCCGGGGACCTGAGCTGCCGCAGCAGCCTGAGCGGCTACCGGAGCCTGAGCGGGCTGGTGCAGCTCGCAGTGCCGGATGACCCGGACGAGATTTCCAGGCAGAGGGACTGGGAAAAAGTAGCCTCAGGCCTTTCCCGTACGAAATCCCGGAGAGGCAGGAAATTTTCTTTCGGGCTGGGGCTTGCCGCAGCCGCCGTGCTGGCGGTCTTTTTCCTGCATCCGTTCGGTGCCGCAGTCAACAACCGGATAGTGGTCGAATCCATAGACTGCACGTACGACAGTTTCCTGCTGCTTAATCCGTCCTCGGAAGACGGGCATACGATCATCTGGATCAACGACCAGTCCTCCACCAACCGATAAGAGTGGACACTACGGTCTACTCAAGGCCTGAGAATGAAAGCAGAAGCCCTCCCCCGCGCGGTATTGAAGACCGCCTGCAGCCTGCTGCGGAGAATCTTCAATCGTCAAGTTATTTCTGATTGTTTCATTCGCTCGCATTCCCCGGGGCAAGCCGCGGGGAATGCGCTCACTGCCCGATTCAAGCTGGCTCTTCACCTGGCACTGCCGCTTGCGCTGCTCGCCGGGACCGGGCAGCTGGCAGCCCAGCAGTTTACCATCACCGTGCGCCAGGTCGCCGCGGACAATTCCGGCGGCGGGGTCGACCCCGAGCTGGCGGACGTGAAGAAAGACCTGGGAAGCCTCAACTACAACACTTTCCGACTGAAAAAAACCGTCAAAATCCAGTGCGGCCTCGCAGAAGAAAAAACTCTCGAGCTGCTGGGAGACAACCGGCTGACCCTTCAGCCTCAAGGCTACCAGGACGGCAGGATCAGGCTCAAGGTAAAACTCTCGCCGGCCGACTCAAAAGACCGGGGCATGGATACCGTGCTGCGCATTCCCGACGGCGGTACTTTCTTGATCGGCGGTCCCTCTTACGGAGAGGGTGTGCTTATACTGGCTTTCACCGCCTCCCGCTGAGCCGCCGGCAAATTATCCTTGCCGGCCGGCCCCGGTTTATTTTCTTGCCGCAAAAGTCAGGTCAAGCAGTAAGTGCGCTGCGGGAGGGACTGGCGTCTCCGCACTGCTTAAAACCGCAAGCCCGGACAGGCAGGTCGGAAGATGAATCAAGCAAAAAAAACCAGGACCATCTATCTCTGCGGGCCGATCATGGACTGCAGCCCGGAAGAGTGCGGGGTCTGGCGCGAGCGGGCCAAGAAGCTTTTCTCCGGGCGCTTCATCCTGCTGGACCCCATGCGCCGCAATTTCAAGGACCGCGAGGTGGACTCGGCCAATGAGATAGTCAGTTTCGACCTGCAGGACATCGCCGAGTGCGACATCCTGCTGGTCAACTACTGTAAGCCTTCCGTGGGCAGTGCGATGGAGGTGTTCCACGCCTCCTACAACCTCGGCAAGTTCGTGATCGCCTTCAGCCCTTTCCCCTTCAAGGATTGCAACCCCTGGATGATCCGGTTCTGCACCAAGATACTGCCCGACCTGGAGGCCGCGGCAACATATATCGAGGAGCATTTTTAGCACGTTCCCGACATCCTGCCGCAACTACATTTTAAATTTATTTACCTTTTACTTTAGCCCGGTCTTTTTTATATTTCTGTTTTTCCCGGTCAAGCCCGGCCGGAAGAAAAATGTAACTCCGGGGCCTTGTCCGGTGTATTACGGGAAGGCCGTTGTTTTCTGGATAATTTTTTCCACTAATACGAATACCGTTCAATTCGAACAAGAATGAGGCAGGAATTGGTCAAGACTGACAGAGTATCCTTACTCCCGCTGTTGATGCTGGTATTGCCCTGGCTGCTGTTCTACGGCTGTTCGAACGACCTGGAGGGCCAGAACCAGGGATCCGGCGGAAAAGGCGCACAGGCCGGCGGCCGGGCGCCCGGATCGCTGGGTGCCGGCCAGGGGCGCGCTCCGGAGGCGGTGCCGGTCGAAGTCGGCCTGCCCTGGCGCGCAGACCTCTCGAGCTATGTTTTCGGCAACACCCATATCGAAGCCCTGCGCGAGGTGGAAATAATCGCCCGGGTACAGGGGCAACTCGAGCGGCTGGCGGTGGAGGAGGGCACCCGGGTCAATAAAGGACAGGTACTGGCCGAGCTGAACAAAACCGAGCTGGAGCTCGCCCTGCGGGAAGCCGCAGCGCGCCTGGAAAACAACCGCGCGGTCTATGAGCGCACCAAGAAAATGCTCGAGCAGGAGCTTACCAGCCAGGAGACCCTGGACAACAACAAGTATCTTTTCGAAACCGCCAAAACCCAGTATGAACAGGCGGAGCTCAACCTGCAGTATACCACGATCACCGCTCCTTTCAGCGGGATTATCACCCAGCGCCTGATCGAGCAGGGCGACATGGTCCGGGTAAACACAGTGCTGTTCCAGCTGGCGGACATGGGAAAACTGCTGGCACGGGTCTATGTGCCGGAGAAAGAGCTGGCGCGCGTCAAGGTCGGCGACCGGGTGCGGCTGGAAAGCGAGATGTTCCCCGGCGAGACGTTCGAAGGCGTGGTGGAGATGATCTCTCCGGTGGTGGACCCTGCTACCGGTACGGTCAAGGTAACCGTGGCGGTGGCCGGGAACTCGGGAAGACTCAAGCCGGGGATGTTCTGCTCGGCTTATATCCTGACCGATACCCACAAGAACTCCCTGGTAATCAGCCGCAAGGCGCTGATTCCGGATGTCGATGAAACGGAAGTCTACGTTGTCGGGGAGGGAGGAATGGCCCGCCGGCGCAACGTGTCTATCGGTATCGAGCAGGGGGACACGCTGGAGGTGCTCGCGGGTCTCGAGGACGGGGAACAGGTGGTGATCGTGGGCAAGGAGACCCTGCGGGACGGCTCTACGGTAAAAATAATCACCGATGAGCCGGCCGGGGCCGAGCCGGTTCCTTCCACCCAAAGAGCCGGACCGCGCGAGGGCACCTCCCGCGGCCCGGGAACCAGATGATGGAAACCACTGATGAAACTAGCGCAGGTATCGATCAAGCGGCCGGTCACCACGATCATGGGAGTGCTGAGCATTGTCGTGCTCGGCCTGCTGAGCGTAAAACGCCTGCCCCTGGTTTTCTTTCCTGATATCAGCTCCCCTTACCTGCGCATTCACATCCCTTACCAGAGCAGCAGCCCCGAAGAAGTCGAGATGCTGATCACCCGGCCGGTCGAGGAAATCATGGGGACCCTGCCGGGACTCAAGGCGATCAACTCGAACAGCTCCTCGGGCTACAGCTCGATCAGTCTGGAGTTCGAGGAAGGCCGGGACATGGACCTGGTCTCAATGGAGGTCCGCGACCGGCTGGACCGCGTGCGGCTCAGTCTGCCCAGCGACATGACCGACAACCCACGTATCATGCGCTGGCAGATGACCGACATGCCGATCTTCCAGTTCGGAGTGATCTGGAAGGGCGACCCCGATGCCCGGGACCACATTGTCGAGGACGTGCTGGAAAAAAGGATGATCGCCATCGAGGGCGTGGCCAATGTCGAGACCCGGGGACTGGACAAGAAAAGCATCTGGATAGACCTGGACCAGGACCTGATGCGCTCGTACGGGATCAACGCCTACCAGCTCTCCGGACAGGTCCGCGCAGACAATGCAGACCTGCCGGCCGGGTGGGTGAAAGCCGGGGGCAAGAAATACAACCTGCGGGCGACCGGCAGTTTTCGCTCTGTCGAGGAGCTGGACAAGCTGCCGCTGAATTCCAGGGGCTTGCGCCTGAACCAGGTGGCGGACGTACGCTACGATTATCCCAAGGACCGCGGGTTCGAGAGCCTGGATGGTTACGACCTGGTCAGCATGCGGATCTACAAGGCCTCCAACGCCAACATTGTCGAGGTCTGCGCCCGGGTGCGCGCAGCCCTGGACGAGATAAAAACCGACCCGCGCTACAGTGAGCTCGCCTACCAGGTCTTCTGGGACCAGTCCCAGGACATCCTGGAAAGCATCGACAACCTGAAAAAGAACGGGCTGATCGGGGGGCTGCTGGCAGTGGCAGTCCTGCTTTTTTTCCTGGGCAAAGTGCGCAACACCCTGGTAATCGCCATCGCCATCCCTGTCTCGATTATCTGCACTTTTTTCTTCATGTATGTTTCGCGGCTGGCACCGTTCAACTCCGAGCTGACCCTGAACATCATCACCCTGATGGCCCTGATCTACGCCATCGGCATCGTGGTGGACCCCTCGATCGTGGTGCTGGAGAACATCTTCCGCATCCGCAGCGAAAAAGGGCTCGACCCGGTGGAAGCGGCAAACACCGGTGCCGGCGAGGTCGGTATGGCAGTGCTGGCCTCTATGCTGACCAATATCATAGTGTTCGCTCCGCTGATCTTCCTGGCCGGCGGCGGCAGGGGACCGATGCGCTTCATGAAAGATTTCGGCATAACTTTCTGCGTGGTCTGCCTGGCCAGCCTGCTGGTGGCCATCACCATAGTCCCGCTGTTGAGCGCCCGGGTGATGAAAAAAATGGAGCCCGGTAAACAGCGTACTTTCCCGCGTCTCAGGAACTTCTTCGTCTACCTGGCCGAGCGCGCCCTGCACGCCCGTATCGTGACCCTGGTCCTGGTAGTATTCATGCTTTTCGGCGTGTTTTTCCTCTATAAAATGATAGACAAGCAGGGGAGCCCCTATACTCCCGAGCGCCGCATGGATGTCAACATCGAGATCAGCCACAACTACACCCTGGAACAGTCCACCCGGGTGATGAGGCAGATCGAGTCGGACCTGCTCTCCCGCAAGGAAGAGCTGGAGATCCGCTCGGCCAGGGTGGAGCTGAGGATGGGGCGCAGCAACCGCGGGGAAGTGCAGGTATATTTCGAGGATCTCAGGAAAGGCGGCCTCACCACGCTCGAACTTCAGGAGAAGGTCAAAGCTCTGCTGCCGGAAAAGCCCGGTTTCAATTACCGCTACGGCCACCGCCACGGCCGGGGAGGCGAAACCAGCGGCCTGGAGATCATCCTCAAGGGCGAGCAGATGGAATTGCTGGACCGCTACGCCCGCCAGGTGATGGACCTGGTGAAGGGCCTGGACGAGGTCCAGGACATCGACCTGAGCACCGAGGAGGGCGAGCAGGAGGTGCGGATCATGGTCAACCGCGAGCGGGCGGCGGCCACCGGCATCTCGGCCAGCCAGGTGGCACGCTCGGTAAGCGCCCAGTTGTCCAGCCGCCCTGTCAGCCGCTACAAGGCCGCCGACCGCGAGGTGGATATCCAGTTGGGCCTTGCAGAGGAAGACCGGCTGGACCTCTCGCGGCTGGGTACTATGGAGATGTTCTCGCCGGACGGCCAGCGCCAGGAGCTGAAAAGCCTGGCGGATTTCCAGACCGGCAGCGGACCCCGCTCAATCCAGAGGACGGACCGGCTCTACAATGTCTCGGTCTACCTCAACTCCAGGTCCAGCGGCATCTACCTGCTGAGCAGCCAGGTTGCCGCAAGGATGTCGCAGCTCAGCCTGGCGCCGGGTTACACCTGGGAGCTGGGCCGGTCTTTCCAGTATATGCGCGAGACCGAGAGCGAATCGCATTTCGCTATAATCCTTTCATTAATAATGATTTATATTCTGCTGGCCGCACTTTTCGAGTCTTTCATCCACCCGTTCACCATACTGCTCTCGGTACCGTTCGCCATCATCGGCGTGGCGGTCATTTTCGTGCTGACCAAGACCAACCTGGGCGCGGTGGAATATATAGGCGTGCTGATTGTCTGCGGGCTGGTGGTCAACAACGGGATCATCCTGATCGACTGTATCAACCAGCTCAGGATGAGGGGCCTGGCCCGCCAGGATGCGATCCTCGAGGGAGTCCGCCAGCGACTGCGCCCGATCCTGATGACCGCGATGACCACCATACTGTCCCTGCTGCCGATGGCTGCGCCCCTGCTGGCTCCCTGGCTGTTCGGCCCGGCAGAGGGCCGCGCCGCCATGTGGGGGCCGGTCGGCCTGGCCATCCTCGGCGGGATGACCACCTCGACTTTCCTGACCCTGGTGGTTACCCCGACCCTCTATTCGCTCTTCGATGACCTGGCCCTGGGGGCCAAGCACACCGCCAGGCGGGTCTTCAGCCCCGGGAAAAAACCCGTGGTCAGGGCCGAGGCCGCCGGCATGACCTGGACTTCCGGAGGGAATTGAAAAAGATGGAGCTTGCTGCAACAAGTGCCCTGGCCGGCCGGGCTGCAGAGGCGATCCTCCTGCTGCTGAGCCGGGTCGCGGAAAGCCTGCCGGCCCCGGCAATCCAGGCCGCGGCCGGGGCGGCAGGGACACAGCCCCTGCCCGAAAATCTGATCCCCGCCCTGGTGGTCTCTTTCGGAGCCGGGATTTTCTCTTTCATCAGCCCGTGCGTGCTGCCGCTGATCCCGGCCTATATCTCTTTCATCTCCGGGCTGACTGTGGATGAGCTCGAACAGCAGGACACCGGCAAGCGCAAGCGGCTGACCAGGGTTTTCATCAGCACCTTGATTTTTGTCCTGGGTTTTTCTACCGTATTCGTGATGATGGGGGCCTCGGCCACTTTCGTGAGCAGGCTGATTTTCGCCAACCGCATCTGGATCGGCCGGGTGGCCGGCGCCCTGATCATGGTCCTCGGCCTGCACATGACCGGGATCATACGCTTAGGGTTCCTGCAGTATGAAAAAAGGATCCACGTCCGGGAAAACGCCCTCGGCCTGCTGGGTGTTTACCTGATCGGTGCGGCTTTCGCTTTCGGCTGGACTCCGTGTATCGGCCCTATCCTGGCGGCGATCCTCGGCCTGGCCGCCCAGCAGGACACGGTCAGCTCCGGGGTGGTGCTCCTGGGGTCGTACTCGCTGGGCCTGGGCCTGCCCTTCCTGGCGACCGGCCTGGCGATCAACGGTTTCATGGGAGTTTACCGCCGGCTGCGCAGGCACATGCGCGCTATCGAGATCTTCTGCGGAGTGTTCCTGATCGCGGTGGGAGTGCTGATCTTTTTTGACATGTTCACAATTCTGAGCGGCTACCTGGCGGAACTATTCCCGTTCCTGCTCGAAGTCGGCTGACCTCAACCGGGAGCTTTTACTGTCCCCCTGGATCCAGACAGGAGTTATAGATGAAAACAGCCGGATTACTCGGCCCCAATGCTGCCCTGGCCGTCATGGCTTTATTTTTCGCCTGTGGAGCCGGCGGCTCATCCAGCGATTCTTCACCTCCGGCCGGCGCCCCGGAGGCCCGGAGCAGCGAACAGGCCGTAGCACGGGCAGGCGGTATAGCCGCCGAGGGCAAGCTGGCCCCCGATTTTACCCTTGCCAGGATCGACGGCGGCGAGGTGGTCCTTTCGGGGCTGCGCGGCAAGGTTGTCATCCTCGACTTCTGGGCCACCTGGTGCCCTCCCTGTGTCAAGGGCGTGCCCGAGTTCGTGGAGCTCTACAACGAGTATGAATCCCAGGGGCTGGATGTTATCGGTATCTCGGTGGACCGCGGCCCGGGAGTGGTAAAGAAGTTCGTGGAAAAAAACAAGGTTACCTACCCGGTGGTGATGGCGGACAGGCCGGTGGTCGATGCCTACCAGCCCATGTATGTCCCCACCACTTACATCATCGACCGCCAGGGGAAGGTGGTAACCAAGGTAGTGGGCTACAACCCCAAGAGCTTTTTCGTCTCGGAGATCAAGAAATTGTTTTGATACCAATTTGACAACAAACATATAGTAATATATATTTGGGTAGGAGGTAAAAATGAG
>JAFGTO010000428.1 GCA_016934095.1 Candidatus Glassiibacteriota bacterium | reverse complement strand
TCTTTGAATTGACCGGCCGGCAATTCATCAAGAGGTGTTGAGGTCTTTTTTCAACGCCCCTTTCAATTGTTTTCAGTGTAGTGAATAATTATTATTTTTCCTGCGGCGGCCTTAAAAGTAAGACCGCCTTTTGTTGTCCCGGAACCTGAGCCTGGCGACTCGCTGATGAAGCCTGCGATATATCTGCTGGTTTGCTTTGCTGCGTTCAATCCGCCGGCGTCTTTTGCCTCGGCCGGTGATGCAGTACCGGCCCGGGAGGAAGAACGTGTCTGCAGCCGGATCGAGGCTGTATTAACCAGTGGCGATTACCTTGTGTTCAAGACCGACACCGTGCTGTCTGAGGGTTCGACCGGCGATGCCGGCAGCTTGATTTGCATCGGTTGCAACGTTTCAGTAGACTGTACGGTACGCGGCTCGGTGATCATGTCCGGTGGAGAGCTGGGCCTTCGTTCCGGCACCAGGGTGGAAGGAGACGTGATCCTGCTCGGCGGCAGGATGTTCAAGTCCCGGAAGGCGACCGTGGCGGGCGAGCTCTTGAAAACTTCTTCCGACCGCTGTCTGAGAATGCTCAGGGAAAGTCTGAAACTCAAACGCGGGGGAGGCGGTTTGCCGCTGAGTGCCGAGATGCAATTGAACAGGCTCGGCGGGTTTGCCCTTGAAGGCTACGACAGGGTGGACGGTTATTCCGTTTCCTGGGGTTTCAACCTGGTGCGTCCACAACACCCGGGGGCTCCCTTGCTGAAAGCGCGGACCATAACCGCAACCACCAGGCAGGCTTTCGGGTTCGAGGCTGTCCTCCAGTGGCCCTTTGACAAGGCGGCGAGCTATAACCTGGGATTCGGGGTCCGCTCCCTGACCGATACC
This sequence comes from Candidatus Glassiibacteriota bacterium, assembly GCA_016934095.1. Lineage (GTDB taxonomy): Bacteria > Gemmatimonadota > Glassbacteria > GWA2-58-10 > GWA2-58-10 > JAFGTO01. The sequence continues at coordinate 14,661 of JAFGTO010000428.1, read as the reverse complement.
AACGACCGCTGGCGGCTGGATGACCTTGACAACGCAGTCAAGGCTTTTTTCGCGGGCCGGGACCTCAGGTATTACTTCCGCCGGGAAGGATACACGATATTCTTTCACCGGAGCCTGGGCAAGAAGTCCAGGCTGGGTATCGCCTACCAGAACGAGCGATATTACAGCCTGGCAGACAAGTCGCCGTTCACCCTTTTCGGGCAGGAGAACTTCCAGCCCAACCTGCCGGTGGACCCGGGTTCCATACGCTCTTTTCTGCTCGAATGCCTGATCGATACCCGAAACGACCTGCTTTTCACCTCTTCAGGCCTCTGGCTCAGGGTCGAAAGCGAGCTGGCGGGAGGGGAGCTGGGGGGCGAATACCGCTTCTGCCGCCTGGACATGAGTATCAAGCGCTGGGACACCTTCGGCCGCAGGCACCACACTTTTTTCTGGTTCAAGGGAGCGTTCGCCGACCGTGCCCTGCCCTTCCAGCGAGGCTATACCCTGGGAAATACCCTGCGCGGCTATGACAATTTCGCTTTTTCGGGCGACAGAATGCTATTGTTTCAGGGTTTTTACGGTTTCAGCATGCCGCGGCTGCCTTTACTGGACCGCCTGTTTTTCCATTGGCGCGCGGAGGCTGTTTATGAGGCGGGAATCGCCTTTTTCAAGGATGACCCCGAGCTAGGCTACGGTACCCTGAAAAGCGACCTCGGCGGAGGAATCTGCGGAGAGACCCTGATCGGCCGTTTCGGAATTTACCTTTTCCGGAACCTGGATGAGCCTTCCGGGGCAGGGCCCAGGGTATCGGTCTGTCTGAATATGAACGTTACCGGAAGAAGATAAGACAAGGAGAGTCCTGTTTGACTGTAATCGTTTTTCTGGCTGCCTGCAGCCTGGCTGCTTTCCTGCTCTATGGATTGTACAACAGCCGGGAGGTTCGCTTCCGCACAATAAGGCTGCACCCTGCTGCGGGAAGCGGCGACGGGGGAGGGCCGGTACTGAAAATCCTCCACCTTTCCGATATCCATAAAGGCCGGTTTACGGGCAGGGGACTGGACAGCCTCGAAACATTGGGCGGAAAAGTCTGGGACTTCGTTTTTGTTACCGGAGACCTGATCGAGGACGACACGGGGATCGAGCCGGCTGCAGAGGCAATCGGAAAGTTGAAAGCACGGTACGGGAAATTCGCTGTCCTGGGCAACCACGATTATTTTTCCCTGCGGCCCCGGAATATCGCTCAGTGGTTTAAGGTTATTTTCGGCGATGCGATCGAGAATCAGCAAAGCGTCATCTGTGTGCCCAATGACATCGATCGTCTGCTGGAGGCCCTCGAGCGCAGCGGGGTACGAGTGCTGCGAAATGAGGTTGTCGAAGGAGTGACCGAACAGGGGATCCCTTTCCAGATTTTCGGCATCGATGATCCATGCACCGAACAGGATGACCCTGCAGGGCTTTATCGACGAAAGCAAGTTGAAGCTCTGCGCCTGGTATTGATCCACTGCCCGCTGCGGCTGAAAAATGTGCGGCCGATCGATCCGGAAATTGTGATGTGCGGACATACCCACGGGGGACAGGTCAGGCTCCCTTGGCTGGGGGCGCTGCGCACGGCCAGCGATGCACCGCGCAGAGCGGCATCCGGCCTGATCTCTCTCGATGGATGCCGGGTGCATATCAGCTCCGGAATCGGAGCCGGGATAAATTTTCCCATACGTTTCAATTCGCCCCCGGAAATAACCGAGCTGCTCCTTCCACAGCAGTATACCCGGTCTTGAATTGAACGGCGAGCGCATTCCCCGCAGCTTGGCTCTCGGAGAATCTTCAATGCCTGGTCGCCGGGGAATGATGGCCGCAGAGGGAAAAACCCTTGCAATGCACGTTAAAATTCTGTAAAATAGGTAATCTGAAAAAGGCGGACCGAACCTTGTTTTATGACACGGTGGAGTTTCGAGCCTGATAATAACTGCAGGGAAAGCTTATAAGGAGGGCAGCCCTTGCCAGCGCAGAACGATGTGAATCTAAAGCTGATGGCCTCGATCGAGAAGATGCCCAGCCTGCCCACCACGGTGACCAAGGTCATCGAGCTGGCCAACGATATCAACTCTTCCCCCCGGGACCTTCTTAAAGTCATTCAACTGGACCCGGTCCTGACCGCAAAAGTCCTCAAGCTGATCAACTCCGCCTTTTTCGGTATGCCGAACAAAGTCTCGCTGAAACAGGCCGTGGTGATGCTGGGGATAAATACCATAAAGAACCTGGCCTTGAGCACCGCCATTATCGGCCAGATGGGACAGAGCAAGATAAAGGTAAAGAATTTCGACCAGCATCTTTTCTGGCAGCATTCCCTCTGCGCGGCGATTGCCGCCAAGAAGATCTGCCGGAAGATCGAGCCGGATCCCCGCCTGGCGGATGAGTATTTCGTGGCCGGGTTGGTTCACGATATCGGCAAGATTGTCATGGCATTGGCTCTGCCCCAATGGTTTGCCGCAACCATCGACCATGCCAGGGCCAATGAATTGTCGAGTGTCCGGGCCGAGACCGACAAGATGGGTATCGACCATGCAGAAGTAGGAAGTCTGCTGGCGCAGAAATGGTCGCTCAGTGAAAACCTGGTGGATGCCACCCATTATCACCACGTCCCCGAGGAAAACCATCACCGCCTGGTCTGGGTGGTTCACCTCGCCAACTGCTGGGTGGAAAAACTGGGCTATATCAGCTCCAAGGATTTCGTCGAGTCCTGGCTGGATGAGAAGGCTTATGAGATCCTTAAAATCACCGAAGAAGAAATCAACGCCGCTCTGAAAAACCTGCCGGAAGAAATAGAAAAAGCCACTATCTTCCTGTCATCTTAAGCAAGCGGGGGATAATGAGAGTCAAATTGTGGGGTGTCAGAGGCTCGGTCCCGGTGCCCGGACCGCATACTGTCAGATACGGCGGCAACACCACTTCCATGCAGTTGATCGGCGATGACCAGATCCCGATCGGCGGCGAGATTTTCATCATCGATGCCGGTACGGGTATCAGGGAATGCGGGCTGAGTCTCCTGGGCCTGCCCAAGCCGCTGAAAATACACCTGTTGATTACACACACACACATGGACCATATCAACGGGTTCCCTTTTTTCGTACCGGCTTTCATACCCGGCACCTCGATAGATATTTACGGCCCGGTGCATTACGAGAAAAAACTCGAGGAGGTTTTTGCCGGGCAGATGGATTACAGCTATTTCCCGATCTCCACGGCTCAACTGGCAGCTAATATTACTTTCCATGACCTCAAGGAATGCGAGTTCGATATCGGCAGCCTGCACGTGCAGAGTCAATACATGAACCACCCGGTGCTGACCCTGGGTTACCGGATCTCCGACGGGGACAAGGCTTTTATCTATACCGGCGACCACGAGCCGTACCACGACTTTATCAACGTGGATGACGAGGACGATGAGGATGAAGAGGATGCTTTCGATGATATCCCTGACATTGTCGAACAGCAAAACCAGCGGCTGCTGAGATTTTTCAAGAATGCGGACATTCTGGTCTGCGACGCGGCTTACACGCCTGAGGAGTATCTTACCCATAAAGGTTGGGGCCACAGCAGCACGGATGATGCCATTGACTGGTCTATCGAGGCCGGAGTAAAAAAGCTTGTGCTGCACCATCACGAGCCTACCCACACTGATGAAAAAATGGATGAGATGGAGGCTTACGCCAAGCAGAGAGTAAAGGAAAAGGAAGCCGCTTTTCTGGAAGTCTTCAACGGCCGCGAACAGCTCATTATCGATTAGACACCGTGGCCTCTCCTCGCTCGCCGTGGGCGAAAAATCATCCGTTCACACTCCGATAGTATGGAAATAAAGGGTCTTGCCCCGGCGGCGGCCGCCGGCCGGTTGCAGCGTGCCCTTTCCTCCCGCCTGTCTTCCGCAGGTAATGATGGAAGAAATCATTGTTGAGCTGAAAGAACAAGCCGACCGTTCTTACCGGATCCTGATCCGTCCCGGCCTGCTGGAAGAATCGGCGGAATTGCTGGCTTTGCAGTTCGGCAGCCAGGCATTCGCGGTTATCAGCGACTCCAACCTGGAAAAGCTTTACGCCCGGCCTTTTGTCGATGCCCTGAGGGGACGGGGGCTGCGCTGCGAAGGGCCCATCGTATTCCCCGCCGGAGAACAAAGCAAGACCCGGGAAGTGAAAAGCCGGGTCGAGGACAATATGTTCGCCGCAGGTCTGGGCCGGGATACGGTGGTGGTCGCACTCGGCGGCGGGGTGGTGGGCGACCTGGCGGGTTTCGTGGCCGCTACCTATGCCAGGGGGGTAAGCCTGGTGCAGGTGCCGACCAGCCTGCTGGCCATGGCGGACAGCAGCATCGGCGGTAAGACCGGAGTGGATGTCCCCTGGGGCAAGAACCTGGTCGGAGCTTTCCACCAGCCCTCCCTGGTGCTGATCGACCCGGGGGTGCTGAGAACACTGACCCGGGAACATTTCAGCGCCGGCCTGGCCGAGGTGGTAAAACACGGGGTGATCCGGGATGCCGGCCTTTTCGCCCTGCTCGAGCAAAACGCAGGCAAGCTGAGACCTGAGAACGAGGAGCTGACAGCCGCGCTGGTCGCCCGCAACTGCCGGATCAAGGCCTCGGTGGTTTCCGCGGACGAGAGGGAAGGCAACCTGCGACAGATCCTCAACTTCGGCCACACCGTGGGCCATGCTCTGGAAACGCTTTCCGGCTACCGCTGGCTGCACGGGCAGGCCGTCTCCTGCGGGATGGTGGTGGAGGCCCAGGCCGCGGCCCTGATGGATTTGTTACCGCCCGGAGACCTGGATCGCCTCGAGAAAATCCTGGCCGGGCTCGGGCTGCCGGTGGACCTGGCCCCCCTTGAGGTGCGGGTGGACCAGGTGCTGGAGCTGGCCCGCCTGGACAAGAAAGCCCGCGGCTCCAGGCCCAGGTATGCACTGCCCGCGGAAATCGGACGTATGGCCGCCACCCCGGAGGGGGCTTACGGGATCCCGGTGGAGGAGGAACTCATCGCCCGGGCCTTGCAGGCCCGCGGGGCCCTGGGCTGAAACCGCTGGTAAACGAGCGGCGGTGTGTATTCAAACAACCCGGAGACAGCAGGTGGAACTGATCAAAACCGGAATTGCCGGACTCGATGAGGTGCTCTACGGTGGCGTTATCCCGGATAACACCCTGCTGGTCGAGGGTACCCCGGGAGCGGGCAAGACCACCCTGGGGCTGCAGTATATCTACTACGGGGCGCACCACTGCAGCCAGCCGGGCATCATTATCACTTTCGAGGAAGAACCCGGGAAACTCTACCGGGACGCCCTGGTTTTCGGCTGGGACCTCCAGGAGCTCGAGAGAAAAAACCTGGTCCGGGTGATCCCCTCCTCACCGGAAGCGGTGAGCGAGATGCTGCTCAAGTCGGAGAGCGGTTTCTCCAGGATCACCAGCAGTATCGGAGCCACCCGGATCATGGTCGATTCGGTGACCCATTTCCGCCGGATCACCGATGATACCCAGCAGCTGCGGGTGCTGTTGAGCAAGTTCCTGGCGGGCCTGAGGAAAATCACCACCAGCGCGGTCCTGATCAAGGAAATCGAGTCCAGCCAGATCGAAGGCGCCAACATCGAGGAATATATCACGGATACCGTAGTGCGCCTCTCATACGAGCAGGGGGGCAAGCACCGCCGCGAGAGGTTTGTCGAGGTGATCAAGTCCCGCGGGCAACGCCACTTGTCCGGTAAACACACCCTCAAGTTCACTGCCGACGGGCTGGCGGTATTCCCGGTCTGCGCCTCCGTAGAGCTGCCCGCCGGCGGCCCTGCAGCCGCCGGGGAAAGCTCTGTCGCCGTACCGCGGGTGATGACAGGGATCAAGGGCCTGGATGAGATGTGCGGCGGAGGCTTCCCGGCCGGCAGCTCCACCGTAGTCGCCGGCAGCAGCGGCACCGGCAAAACCGTGCTCGCCGCCCAGTTCATCTACCAGGGGCTCAAGCAGGGCGAGCCGGCCCTGGTCCTGAGCTTTCAGCAGGCGCAGAGCGCACTGGTAGCCACCTGCCGCTCGTTCGGAGTCAAGCTGAACAAGTACCTGGCCGACGGCCTCTGCGAGGTCCTTTACCGGGACTCCATCGGGCTGTCCGTGGATGAGCTGCTCTACGATATCAGGCAGCGCATCCAGGGCGAGGGCAGGCCCCGGCGCGTGGCCGTTGATGGGCTTACCCACCTGGTCCAGGCGATCGCCGACCACGATTACCTGCTGGACTACCTGGGCGCACTCCTGGCCCTCTTCTCGCATTACCGCGTCTGCAGTGTGTTCACTTTCGAGGTGGACAAGATGTTCGGCTCTTTCGACTTCGACAGCCGGCGCACCCTGGGCCTGTTCGACAACCTGCTGCTGCTGCGCTATGTGGAGCTGGACGGCGATATCAGGCGGGCGCTGGCGCTGCTTAAAATGCGCGGCACCGACCACGACAAGTCGATCCCGGAGTTCGTGATTACCAAAGGCGGGATAGAGGTCAAGACCAAGTTTGAGAAGGGGGTTGAGGTGATGGGAGGAAGCCAGGCCACGAAAGTCGAAAAGCTGGAGCTGAAAGACGTGCTGGAGGATGCCACCCGCTGGGTGGAAGCCAGCCGCAAGCTCCGCGAGCGCCAGAAACAATCCCTGAAATGACAGCCTTGCCCGGGCAGGTTCGGCCGCCTGGTGCGCTGCAGCGCGGCACCTCGACCGGGTTTGCCGTTGCCACGGCAAGGTTCGGGCACAAGAAGGAACGCACGGTGGACAAACAAGTCAGGCAGTTTCTCAAACAGGTGGCCAACACTGTTGTCAAGCTGGAGCTTATCGATTATTTCCACGGACACCCCTTCGCCATGGACAACGCCTCCGGCCTGGCAGGGTGGCTCAACCGTACGCAGGACGACCTGGAAGACGCCCTGGAAGGACTGACCGCCGAGGGACTGCTGGCGCGCGAGGGCCGGGGAGAGGCTGCAGTATACTCTTACATCGCCGGAAACCCCCATGTCCGGGTTGTCAGGCAGGTGGTGGAGGCCTACCGCCTGACCCGGGAGGCGGTGAGCGAGGAGCTGCGGCTGCTGGAAGCCGGCCGCGACAGGCTCCGCCGCGAATACGAGGCCCTGCTCTTCACCGAGCGCGGCAAGACCGAGACGATCCTGAACAGCTTCGACGAGGCGGTGGTGGTCCTCGACCGCCAGGGCACTGTCCTGTTGGCCAACGGCTGCCTGCTGAAAAATTTCGGCCTGAAAGATCTGCCGAAAACAGTCGCCGGGATGGCCCTGCGGGAGGTGGTCAGCCGGGAGACAGCAGATGTCTGCTCCCAGGCCCTGGCGGACCTTGGCTCCACCGGAGGCCGGGTCGTGGATTATTCGGCAGGCGAGCGCTATTACCGGGTACAGGGCTTCCCGGTGTCAGGGCCGGACGGCAAAGTGATCGAAGATGAGAACGGTCAGCCGTTCGCCACGGTCGCTGTGTTCCGGGATGTCACCAAAGACCGGGAGATCGAGCGCATGAGGGAAGATTTCATCTCCATGCTGACCCACGACCTGAAAAACCCGCTGGGCATCATCCTGGGTACCTCCACCCTGCTTCTCGACAACAAGATCGGGCCGGTCAATGAAAAACAGAACAGACTGCTCGGCAATATAGTCAAGAGCTGCAGCACCATGGAGCGGCTGATCCAGGATTTCCTCACGCTGTCCAAGCTGGAGGCCGGAGAGCTGAAAATGAGCCTGGCCCGACTCGACATCGGCAACATGATCAAGGGTATCCTGCAGATGTTCAGTCCCCGGATCAAGGAAAAACAGTTGAGCCTGACTTATCAGACGGACTACGACAACGTTCAGGTGCTGGCCGACCCGATCCAGCTCGAGCGGGTTATCTTCAACCTGGTGGACAACGCGTTGAAATACAACAGGGAAGGTGGAAGGATCGAGGTCAACTGCGGCGAGGACGAGCGGCCGGGAATGGTCCGGGTGGATGTGCGCGATACCGGATGCGGTATCGCCGAGGCCGATCTGCCCTACGTGTTCGAGAAGTTCAGGAGGGCCTCGGCCAACAGCCAGGTCAAGGGCAGCGGCCTGGGACTGGCTATCGCCAGGCAGTTGATCGACTCGATGGGTGGCGGGATCTGGGTGGCCAGCACGCAGGGCGAGGGCTCCTGCTTCAGTTTCCGCCTGCCGAAAGCCTCACCGGGATGACACGCCTGATCCTGCTCTTGATTCTACCATTTTATCAATTGCCCGGATGACCTGCCCTCGCTTTGCAGGGGAGACCACGGTCAGGCCCCGGCAGAGCGCTTACTTCCCTGCCTCGAAAGCCTTCAGGATAAGCTCCACGATCCCCTCGATCCCCAGCAGTTTCTGGTTGAGCACCATGTGGTAGATGTCAGGCTCGTTTACGCTTCTGCCCAGGAAATCGCTGGCGAACTTCTCCCGCTCGGCATCCATTTTCTGCACGTGGCGGCGGGCCTCGCCGGGCGAGTCGATCTTCTCGAAGGCGGCGACCTGCTCCACCCTCCAGTCGAGCGGGGCCACTATGCGCACGTGCAGCCCGCCGGCAAGTTTTTCGGTAATCAGCGAGCTGGCCCGCCCGATCAGGATCACTCTGCCGTGGGAAGCCAGCGAGAAAATGGTTGAGGCGCATTTCTTAAACACCTTGATCGAGGACGGCTCGCCGGTAAAAATCCCGGTGATATAGTCGCTGAAAACGTGCTTGCGCTGCCGGTCGAGGGTTTCGACCAGGGTGCGGTTCAGCTTGTGGTCTTCGCAGACCAGGTCCACCAGCTTGCGGTCGTAGACCGCCCAGGGTATCTGGGAAGGGCCGCGCAGCTCCGCGTTCAACGCCTCTGCCACGGCGTTGCCGATGCGGAAGGCTGCACAGCCGTATTCGCGGGAGATAGTCACGAAAGTCGTTTTCTTCTCGGCCTTTTCAGCTTCAGCCTTGGTTCCCAGGACCTCCCAGGAGCGGAATTGTTCTTCCACCTGTTTCAGCCGGTCTTTTTTGGACACCTCTTTTATTCTGATTTCCATTTTCAGTTTCTCCTTTTACCACCTCGCAGGGGCATTGTGGGAACGATGAGTTCTCAAGGGAACTCAAGCGAAAAGAGAGAAACGATCCTTGAGGAACATTAAAATTGACAATTTGTTGTTTTTCAGCGTGTTGAAAAATACGAATCTCAGGGAATATGGCTGTCAAGGGCCGTTTCCGCTCCTGGGACGACTACGTGCGGCAAGAGAGCATTGATCGCATGAGACACCGGGAATCTTGCAATTACAGTAGAAGCGGCTTGTCTTGCCTTTGACAGCCAATGAAGTAATACCTTTCACTCCGGGGCGTCGAGGCTTTTTTCAACGCTCCTTTAACATTGTAGCAGAAGACATCGCCTGTCAAGTGGGATCTGCTCCCGCCTGCCCGGCGGGTCAGGAAGAGCAGCCGGCGGGATATCGCCTCAGCCCGTGAACAGATGGTAGAACAGGGCCAGGGCACCGGCCAGCACGAACTGCATGTCTCCGATCACCTCGACCGAAATCCCCCGGTAGAGTACCCGCTTGTGGTAAAGCAGGAGATAAGCGCAGATATAGAGCGGCAGGACCAACATCAGGTAGCCCGGGCCGGTGATCCAGCCGAGTGCGGTGCCCAGGGCCAGGACCAGGGCCTGCAGGCAGGTCAGGCCGATCAGCAGTATCTGGGTGCCGGGAGTGCCGATGATGGTGGGCAGGGTTTCCCGGCCGACTATCTGGTCTCCCTGTAGGTCGCGCACGTCGAAAAACAGCGAGCGGGTTACCACCAGGATGAAAGTGAACACGAAAGTTATCCCGAACGCCGGGTTGAACACCGAATGTCCGCTGGCCAGCAACGGCAGGACCAGGGTCACCACTGTCCAGCCGAGAGCCATGAACAGGTCTTTGGAGGCGGGGATCTGGCGCAGTGAAAACTTCTTCCCGCGGATAGACAGCCTCAGCGGCAGGATGTCCAGGCGGTAGATCGTTCCCAGCGCGCTGAGGAGCAGGACAATGATAAAAGCGGCCGTACCCTTGAGAGCGGCCAGCACCAGGGCCCCGGCCATGGATACTGCTGCCAGCGGCACGTACACCCTGCGCTGGGATGATTCATGGAAGAAGCGGCGAGTTCTGGAGAGCTCGAAAACACCCTGGTCGGTCAGGTGGGTCAGCAGGTGGATGCTCAGGATGTAGCAGAACGCCACCGCATAGGGTATCCAGCCGACAGTCAGCCCCATCAGCGAGACATTGGCGTAGCACAGCAGGGCTGCTCCCAGGGCGATAAAAAAATTGGCTTTGACCAGGAAACGGAAAGCCTGCCTGGGATATCTCAGCACCCGGGGGACGGCCTCGTACTCGATGGCACGCAGCTTCTCCACCACGCTCATCAGGATCCAGTTGGGAGTGGATGCGCCGGCGGTGACTCCCACGGTGCGGAAATGGCGCATCTGCCGTGCATCCAGCTCATCGGCGGTCTCCACGTGGAAAGTCGGGGTATGGCAGCGGTTGCTGATTTCCACCAGCCGGCAGGTGTTCGCGCTGTTTTTACCCCCGACCACGACCACTGCATCCGCGGAGCGGGCGAGCTGCAGCAGCTCTTCCTGGCGGCGCTGGGTGCTGCGGCAGATCGTGTCCAGCACCAGGACCTCCCGGTAGCGGGCCCTGAGTTCCTCGGACACCTGGTCGTACGTCTGGGGGTCCAGGGTCGACTGGGCCACCACGCAGACCTTGTCCGCCGGTGGCAGGCCGCCGACCTGTTCCGCACTGCCGACCACCAGTCCCTTGCCCTCGGCATAGCCTTCCAGGCCGACCACCTCCGCGTGCCCGCTGTCTCCCACGATCACTACCAGGTACCCGGCCCGGCTGTAACGGCGGATCAACCCCTGGATCTTGGCTACATCCGGACAGGTGGCATCGCAGAGGCTTACTCCTAGATTCCTCAGCTCCTCCCGGCGCTGCGGGGCGATACCGTGCGTGCGGATGAAGAGTGTCTGGTCCGGCCCGAGGTTCTGATCCTTGCCCATTACCCTGATCCCGCGGCGCTCCAGCACCTCGATCGTCTGGGGATTATGGATCAGCGGCCCATCGGTGTAAAGAGGGCCGTCAATGTTCTCGTTCGCCTCCAGCACCATATTCATCGCACGGCGCACGCCTTTGCAGAAACCGGCGGTCTTTGCCAGGATGACTTTCACGGGCTGCCGTCTCCAGGGTTCGCTGAAACTGTCCAGGGCCCTGGGAAAGAAAACACAGGGCCCGGTGAGCTCACTGAATAGAGTACAAGGACGCCGCTTGCGGCTCCTGAGTAGTTTAAGGCCGACCTGCCCGGCCAGTCAACAGTTATCTGTCGGATAGCACTTTACAGGCTTATGGTAAGGGATTAACTTTGTCTGCGGATAATATGTTGCCGTCGAACCGGTTGCAACCAGGACAGGGCTTATGAAAACCCTCGGGGTTATCCCGGCGCGCTATGCTTCGACCCGTTTCCCGGGCAAGCCGCTGGCCGTGATCGCCGGCAAGACCATGATCCAGCGGGTCTACGAGCGGGCATCACAGGCGCGGCGCCTCGACGAGCTGCTGGTGGCCACGGATGACGAGCGCATCGCCGGCTGCGTCAGAGCCTTCGGCGGCAGGGTCCGGATGACCTCGGCCTCGTGCGCTTCCGGCACCGACCGCGTGGCTGAGGTCGCTGTCGGGCTTGAACAGTACGGGATCGTGGTCAACATCCAGGGCGATGAGCCGCTGTTGGAGCCGGAGAACCTGGATGCCGCGGTCGAGCTGATGCTCTCGACACCGGGAGCCGACATCACCACCCTGGCCCGCCCGGCAGACCCGGCCGGGGAAGCGGATGATCCGAACAAAGTCAAAGTGGTGCTGGCCGGGAGCGGCCGGGCGCTCTATTTCTCGCGCAGCCCGGTCCCCTATGCAGCAGGGACCGGCCGAAAAACCCCGGGAAAAGATACCGGCCACTTGCTGATCCATATCGGCATTTATGTCTACCGCCGGGAGGTTTTACTGGAGCTTTGCCGCCTGCCCAGGGCCGAGCTGGAGGTCCTCGAATCGCTCGAGCAGCTCAGGGCGCTGAATGCCGGCTTTGCTGTGTTTGCCGCCAGGGTCGAGGGCAGCCTCTCGGTCGGCGTGGATACGGCGGAGGACCTGGCCCGGGTCGAGCGTGAGCTGGCGCGCCTGGGACTGGAGTGAGCCGGGTATTCCCGGGAGAATTGGCGAGGGTTTTTAACCCGGATAATTCATGGGGACTTTGTCTTGTGCGTAATAAAACGCCGGTGGGCGCGGGCTGGCAGCCTTTTTGCTTTGGCACTGGTATTCGGCTAAACCGGCCGGCGGGAGGCAGGCAAAAAGGATGCCAGCCCGCGCCTGACAGAGCACAGGGCTTACTCGTTGCTAAAATTTATGAATAATCCTGGTTAATGAGGTTGCAAACCCCGGTGAGAAAGGTTATATTTTTCGGGTAAAGGCTCCGGCAGCAATATTATCCTGATGGATATCTAAAATATACAATTGTATGCTAAAACACTATCTGGCTGTTAACTTACAGTAAAAAGAGAACTGCAATGATCCGCAGGGATTACTCGAAACCGGCCGAGGGAGTGAAATACATCTTTATCACGGGCGGAGTGGTCTCATCGCTCGGTAAGGGTATCAGCGCTTCCGCCCTGGGCATGCTGCTCAAGTCCAGGGGGCTGACCGTGACCATCATGAAGTTCGACCCGTACCTCAACGTTGACCCCGGGACGATGAACCCGCTCCAGCACGGCGAGGTTTATGTCACCGATGACGGTGCCGAGACCGACCTCGACCTCGGCCACTACGAGCGGTTCCTGGACGAGTCCCTGTCGCAGGACAACAATGTCACCACCGGCCGGATCTACAACACGATCATCTCCAAGGAGCGCCGGGGGGATTACCTGGGGGCCACGGTGCAGGTGGTCCCCCACGTCACCGATGAAATCAAGTCCTCGCTGGTCCGCCTGACCCTGAAACGCAGGGTCGATGTAGTGATCAGCGAGATCGGCGGCACGGTGGGCGATATCGAGGGTCTGCCTTTCCTCGAAGCCATCCGTCAGTTCGGACTGGACCTGGGCCGTAAAAACGTGCTCTATATCCATGTGACCATGGTGCCCTACCTCGAGTCCAGCGGCGAGCTCAAGACCAAGCCGACCCAGCACAGCGTCAAAACCTTGAGCGAGATTGGTATCCAGCCGGATATATTGATTTGCCGCACCAGCAGGTACTCCCTCAGCGAGGAGCTGAAACAGAAGATCGCGCTTTTTTGCAATGTCAGCCCGGGAGCGGTGATCGAGGCGCGGGACGTGGAATCGATTTATGAGGTACCGCTCTTGCTGCACAGCCAGGGGCTCGACCAGCTGGCAATCGACCACCTGGGGCTGGAGACCGGCAAGCCTCACCTTTCGAGCTGGACCAAGATGGTCAGGCGCTCTCTCAACAGCCGCCGCAGCTTGGAGATCGCCATCTGCGGCAAGTATGTCGACCTGGCCGACTCTTACAAATCGATCAACGAGGCCTTTGTCCACGCGGGTATCGCCAACGACGTGAAGATAAACCTCAACTGGGTGGACACCGAGAAGATCAACCGTTACACCGCCAAGCGCCAGCTCAGCCGCTATGCCGGCATCCTGATCCCCGGGGGGTTCGGCTACCGCGGGATCGAGGGCAAGCTCGAGTCCATCCGCTACGCCCGGTTGAACAAGGTCCCGATGTTCGGTATCTGCCTGGGTCTTCAGTGCGCGATAGTCGAGTTTGCACGCAATGTCTGCGGCATCGCCGGGGCGGGCAGCACCGAGTTCGACCCCGACACCCCGGAGCCGGTGATAAGCCTGATGCCCGACCAGACCGAGGTCACCGAGAAAGGCGGCACCATGCGCCTGGGGGCCTATCCCTGCGAGCTGGCCGAGGGCAGCCTGGCGAGCCGTATATACGGAATCGGACATATCGAAGAGCGGCACCGCCACCGCTACGAAGTGAGCAACCGCTACCGCGCACAGCTTGCCGCCAGGGGCATGGTTTTCAGCGGCCTGTCTCCCAACGGCAGGCTGATCGAGATCATCGAGCTGAAGAACCATCCCTGGTTCCTGGGATGCCAGTTCCATCCTGAGTTCAAGAGCCGGCCGATGCGCCCGCACCCCCTGTTCAGGGATTTTGTCGCCGCGGCCCTGCGTTTCAACGAGAACCGTCAAAAGGTCGAGTGAGTGGAGTCCCGGATGAGCCGCCAGGGATTCGAAATTTCAGGCAGGCCGGTGGGTGCCGGCCGGAGGCTTTTCCTGATCGCCGGTCCCTGCGTGATCGAGGATGAGGGGACGATGATGAGGGTGGCCGAGTTCATGGCCTCCCTGGCCGGGCGCCACGGGCTTACCTTTATTTTCAAGTCTTCGTTCCTCAAAGCCAACCGCACCTCCCAGGACAGCCCCGAGGGGCCCGGACTGGAAAAGGGACTGGAAATACTCCGGCGTATCGGCAAATCTTTCGGCCTGCCGGTCTGCACGGATGTCCACGAGGTGGGACAGGTGGCCCCGGCGGCCGAGGTGGCCGAGGTGCTGCAGATCCCCTCCTTTCTCTGTCGCCAGAGCGCACTGATCAGGGCGGCGGCCGCCACCGGCCGGGTGGTGAATATCAAGAAAGGCCAGTTCATGGACCCCGGCCT
>JAFGTO010000427.1 GCA_016934095.1 Candidatus Glassiibacteriota bacterium | reverse complement strand
TGTAGTATCTTTGTTGAAATCACTTGACAGTAAGGTATCACATGAAATTTAAAAAGTAAAGTTAATTCTGTTACAATACACTAGCTCGGATTATTCATAAATTCCGGCAACGAGTAAGCCCTGTGCTCTGTCAGGCGCGGGCTGGCATCCTTTTTGCTCTGTTCCCGCCGGCCGGTTTATCCGAATACCAGTGCCAAAGCAAAAAGGCTGCCAGCCCGCGCCCACCGGCGTCTTAATATGCACAAGACAAATTCCTTATGAATTATCCGTGCTACAGCCTGTTTTTAAGAATATGGAGGATCAGGGCCACGGCATCGGTTATCGAGGTCCTGCCGTCCTTGTCGAAATCCAGGTCCGGGTCGTTCGGGGTCTGCCTCATCAGGCGGATCAGCATGATTACGTCGCTGATAGTCAGTTTCCCATCCCCGTTGTAATCGCCGGGTACCGCCGCTGGAGGCTGGCCGCCCGCGGCCACGATCAGCCCGGCGACCCGGGCGCGGGCCAGGGCGAACGAGGCCTCACTCAGGCCGAAATCATCCACGTCCCGGCCGTAGGAGCGGTCGCCCTCGCCCATCAGTCCGGCCACCAGCTCATCGGCGGACTCCTGGGTGCCTGTAAGCTGGCTGAGACGGTAAAGGTACTCCCAGTCCTGGACCCCGCGCCGGATGACTTTCATCCGGGTGGTGGGCAGCGGGGTGTTAAGCCCGAGCCGGTAGCCGGGATACAGGTAAGTGGTGCGGCCCTTGTAATACTCGTTGACCACATCGCTCCAGTTCGAGGTCATACCGGAGGTCCAGCCGATGGTGTTCCAGAGCTCGTGCCCGGTGGAGCCCCGGCGCCAGTCGTTCCAGCCGCTCCAGAGCAGGTTGAGGTTGTACTCGTCCAGCCCGTAGCTCCAGGGACCGTAGAACATCAGGTGCTCGCCCTTGTCGCGCCGGGCGGCGACCTCTGCGAAATTGTAGCGGCCTTCATCGGCTGCACCGCCGATGTTCCAGAGGTCGATAAACCCGTCCAGGTAGCCGCTCAGCAGTGTCTGGCGGCCGATGTCCGCCCGGAAGACGAACCTGGCCGCGCCCGGATGCGGGAAGCCTTCCAGCTCCAGGTCGTCATCCCCCAGGTCCTCCGGGTAGCGGACCGTGTTGGAGAAACCGTTGTGAAAGATCTCGCTGTAATAGCGCAGGGCCTCGAAATCCTCCTGCTGGACAGGCTCATCCAGGTACCAGGGAAGCTGGTTGTTGTACTTGCCCCGCCCTTTCTCGTTGTAGAAAACGTGGTAGAGCGGAGCGGTCCAGCCGCGCTCGTTGAGGTGCTGTTCGAACTCGGCCATGATCCGCATGTTCTCGACCTCGTAGACCGGCATGCTGCCCCAGTAGGGATACTGGTCCACCTTGCCGTGCCACTGCTCGTTGAACTCGCTCGAGAAGCGGTGGCAGAAAGGCAGCATCCAGTGGGCCACCGGGGTATCGGCCCGGGGCAGGCCGTCAAAGGCCCTCCCGCTGAGGTAGCCGCCGAAGCGACTGTCCCAGGCGGACCAGTCGGCCACGTGGATGTTGTCCGCGCTGTCGGCCAGTACCGGGCGCATCGAGCTGGTGATAAAAGTGCAGGGATTGCCGCTCTGCGAGTAAGGCACCACGTTGAGCCGCACCCGGTTCTTGTGGCAGAGACGGTAAGCGTTGCGCTCGAACTCGAGGAAAGTTTCCTCGCCGAGCGAGTAAGTGCCGGGCCAGTTGTTTCTCAGGCCGCCGTAATGGTTGAACTCGTAATCGTAGTTGCACTCATCGGGCAGGGTGAACCCGTAGACCTGAAGGCGGACACTGATCTCGAAAGCCCCGCCCTGGTCGCTCAGGACCACCAGCTTGCCGGTGTACAGCCCGGCGGCGGTAAACCTTGGCACCAGCAGGTCCACCCAGACCGCCTGGTTGTTGTTGGCGAAACCGAGTTTTTCATTGTCCGGGATGCTGAAATTATCGTACCCGGGGACCAGTTTCAGCGGGATCAGGGGGTCCGGGTAACGGTACCCGTCCTTGAGGATGTAATATTCCAGGAAGAACTCGAACTTGCTGTTTCGGATGGTCGCTCCGCCCGGCCCGGTAAGGTCGGTGGCCGCCAGGCTGACCCCGGTCAACTCCAGGCCGTCCCGCTCGACAATTACCTGGAAGCCCAGGAGCTCGCCCCCGGCACCGGCCAGGGTCAAGGTCCGGGTGGTATCGTTCCAAAGCTGGTTCTTCTGTCTCTGGGCTAGCTCATACGAGTTAAGGTCGTTCTTGTACGAGCCGCTGGAGACCAGAGACCCGGTAAGCGGGTTGACTTTCTCGGCTTCTCCGCAGACCCAAACCCTTTGCCCCAGGGCGCCGGTGGCAGTTGTCAGCACCAGGGTCGAGATTACGGCAAGCGGCATCCTTGCCAGCAAACGCCGGACAGACCTGCGATATTTCCTCATCAATTCTCCCATGATAAAAGACCGGACCGATAGAAAAGACAACTTAAATATAGTAAATACCCGGCCGGCAATCAAATCGAAGATTGAAGACTCCCTGCGGCTAGCCGCGGAAAGTGCGCCCGGGTGTCCGGTTCAACGCTCTCCGGGGCGGCCGGCACCGTGTCCGGCCGCAGCCGCCAGCCAGAACAGCGCAGGGCAGGCCATGGTCAGGGCCAGCGAGAGGGCAGCCGGGCCGATACCCAGCACCGGCACGGCGACCACTCCGAAAGCCACCGCTCCCAGGCAGGCGCCCAGGTGGTCGGCGAAGTCGAGCGTGGAGGCGGTACCTGCCGCCAGCGGCCGCTCCAGGGCCGCTGCATGAAGGGCCGCTGCCCAGGGGAACATCGCGCCGCAGAAATAGCCCGCCGCAGCCACCATCAGGTAGAACGCCACTATGGCTCCGGCAGCCCCGAGAGTGGAAACACCCTGCAGGGGATCGAGAAAATATACTGCCCCAGCCGGCAGCAGCGACCCTGCCGAGAGGGACAGCGCCAGGGCCCCGTAGACCCTGCCGCCTCTCATATCGGCCACGGCCGCGCCCGCACTGCGCCAGGCCCCCAGGGCCAGGGCGGCCATGAAAACAGCCGTAATCAGGGCCACCTGGTAGAACAGGGCCCCGAAGACAAGCTGGCAGAGATAGATCAAGAGCACGGTAGCTCCCATCGAGACAAAGCCGGCCGCCGCCACGCTGAGAATCACGGCAAACCTGGCCGCCGCTGCGGGTCTCCCGGTGCGCTGAGCCAGCACCCAGGAAAAAACCAGCAGCAAACCCGCCACCAGGGCCGGGAGCGCGACAAACCCCCTGTTTTTCAAGGCGGCAGCATAGTCGAAGAGGACTTCCAGCGGGCCGGGTCCGGGTTTGGACGCGAGCTTCTGCTGACGGGCCAGCCTGACCCAGAGCCTCAGGTGATGCAGCCAGGCCACCGGGGCGGTGTCAGTGTTAGAGGCAAGCTGCCTGCTCCTGGATTCCAGCATACTGCATAAGGGACCTGTCCTGGTCGGGTCGTAATACATGGGCAGCAGGTAGCGGGTAAACCCTGCCACCTTTTTCTCGTACGGGGCCACCCTGGCAGTCAGGGTATCCAGGTCGCCGCTTAGCAGGCCTGGCCGATCCGCGGCGAAAATGTGGCAATGGGTCTGGGTTACCGCCAGTCCGAGGAATTGGAAAGAGGTCTTGAGCGAGGCCCAAATGGAGGCTGCCTGGTCGAGCTGGGCGGGGTACGGCTCGTTGGCTCCCATGGGCAGGCGCAGGGCGAGGACGCCGCCCGCCGGGCTGAAAGCCCGGCGGCACCGCCGGAAGAACTCCGGGGTGTAGTAGCGGGCGGAATTTATCTGTGCCGGCCCATCGAGGTTCAGCAGCACCAGGTCCCAGCCGGCGGCGGCGCGCCGTTTCAGCCTATGCTGTGATCCATCGCCGGATGCGGAGTCTATCAGACCGCTGCCGCTGCCTGCCCCTGTTTCGGCCGGGCTGCCTGCTGAAACGGGCGGGCGGCGTCCCCAACGGGCCAGGTAAACCCGCCCGTCGCCGCCTACGTACCGGTACCCGCCGCTCTCGAGCACCTCTCGCATTTCCTGCGGCAGGTTAGACGTGATCATTTGTTCCAGGGCCCGGTCGGGATGGACCGCGACAACCTCGGCCGCACCCGCTGAAAGAAAAGCCTGGGCCGGGCCGTAAGCGGCAGGGCCCACCACCAGGATACGCTCCGGGCGGCGCACCTGGCCCAGCAGGATGCAGAGGAAGGAGGCATCGTTGTAGGGGTCGGGGAAACTGAAGGCCGGGACACCGTTGTCATAGACCGTGGCCTGGTTGTCAAGCTCGGCCAGCACAAGGCTGCGGTAATGGGTCCACTGGGCGGCCCTGACCTGTCCCTGGGAGCCCATGGCCTCCCAGCGCAGGCCCAGGAAACGGCTTTCCAGGCGCGGGCTGAAGATGAGGGCCAGGAGCACCGCAGGCACCAGGGCTGCAGAGAAAATCCTGCCGGGCCGGGTGTGGTAGATGCCGCTCAACCCGGCGACCACCGGCGGGACAGAGGAGAACAGGCAGATGTTCATTACCGGGGTGGTCCTGCCCGCCAGGATAAAAGTGAACAGGACTCCGGCGACCAGGGCCCCGGCCGCCTCGGCGGCCCAGAGCCCGCCGACCGCAGCCGCGGTGTTTTCGCGCTCGAAAAGAAAGCCCTCGGAAGCCAGGCGTGCCAGCACTGGGAAGGAAAGGCCCACCAGCAGCGCAGACCCTGCGCAGACCATAGCGTTCCAGGTCAGCAGTGTCTCGAAAGGGATCAGCTCTCCGGGGCCGACCCCGAGCCAGCGGCGCGGAATCCCGGCCAGGAAAATCAGGCCCAAACCCAGCGGCAGGCTGAGCAGTGCGCAGAAAAAGGCCGTTTTGCCGGGGGATTCGACAACACGCACCAGCAGGCCGCCGGCAGCCGCGCCGAGCGCTATCCAGAACAGCCAGGCGCCTAGGGCGGCGCTGACTGCCAGCGCACCGCCGGCGGCGGCTTCCATGACCGCGCGCAGGAACTCGGTCTGTACGACCAGGGCGCTCGCGCCGAAGCTCGCTCCCAGCAGATAGGCTTTGGCGCGTATGGAAAAATTGTCATTCATTTCAAGCAGCCTGGTGCATGCATCGAAGACTCTCGCGGCAAGCCGCGGTGAATGAGCTCGCCGGTCAGTTCGTGGAGACACTGCTGAGTGCAAATATTGCAGGCCGAAGCAAGAAAAACAAGGGAGGCAGGGCCAGCCTGCATACTTGACTTTACCCCGGTGATTCCATATTAGTTCTGCCTGACAAGGCCGACAGCCGCGCTCGAGCAGAGGAAACCCCACTGCCTTTACCTGACAGAGGACTACCAGGTTGCGAGAGAGCTTGAGAAAACTAGTCAGGGCCGAGACCGGGGCCCTGCGCAAGTTTCCGGTCATCGTAGCTATCTGCTGCTGGGTGGCGGCAGTGCTCTTTGTCAAGTATTTCAGCCTGGTGATGGATGTCCACACGCAGAACTTTTTCAGGTATCTGGGGGCCAGCCTGTTCCTCGCACTGGTTTTGAAAGTGGCTTACCCGGGCTGTTTCAGGCGCTACAGGCGCAAGGCGCATATCTACCTGATGCTGGGCGCCATGATGACCTCTTTCCAGTTATGCTGGGTGCATGCCCTTTACCTGGTAGACCCGGCCTTTGTCTCCCTGCTGTCGAAAGTGAGCACGCCGCTGATCACCGTGGCGGCCTTTCTGTTCTACCGTGAGGAGAGGGCGGTAATCCGCTCGCCTCGCTTCCTGACGGGCTTTTTCATGGGCCTGGCCGGGGTGGCGGGGATAGTGGCGGGTATCTCCAACTTCGAGGTGGGGCTGCTCCATTCGCAGAAAACAGGCATAGCCCTGATCGTGGCCGGTGCGGTCATCTGGTCGGTCTATGTCAACATGGTAAAACACGTGGTCCGCGAGGAAAACCCCCTGGTGGCTTTCAGCTTCACCTGCATGTCGGCCACAGCGATCCTCTTTCCGATCATGCTGGTCTGGGGGAAGCCCTCCACCCTGCTCGGGGGGTCTGCGCAAATGATAGTCCTGCTGGTGGTCTCGGGCATCATCGGCCTGGCCGGGGCCAACAGCAGCTATTTCCTCTCGATCAAGCGGATCGGCCTGGCTCCCAGCGCCAACCTGGTGCTGATCAACCCTTTCCTTACCGCGGTAGCCAGCTACCTGGTTTTCGGCGAGCGGCTGACCGCGGTTCAATGGGTCTTCGGGTCTATCCTGGTGGCCGGCTGCGCCCTGGTGATCAGCGTGCGGCCGACAGAGCCGGATGAAGCCGAAAGACTCTAGAGCATACCCCCGGGGTCGCCGGGCCTGGCGCTCCCATTTGCAGGCTATTACTTGGTTTCCGAAGTCTCCGGGTGGCAGCCGAAACTTGTAGAAAACAGTCCAATTAGCCAGCTAACGGAATGCTAACGGCTTAACCGATTCTGCTAAAATTACACCTTTCACTTAAAGATATTTCTTCAGCGTTGTGGAAACCGCTGTGGATAATTCTGCGGAAAAGTTTCCAACCCCTTTCCGGTCCTCAAGATGACGGAGGGTGGTCGAGAATCTCCTCGCCGGCGGCATCCCAGTACATCTTTTTCCCTTCCCGGTAGCTGCGGGTGGCCATGACCACTGCCACCGAATGGGCGAACCCGGTCTCTATGCTGCCGTTGGGGGTCTTGCGGCTGCGCATGCAGGCGAGCCAGTTGTCGGTATGGTATTTCTGGTCATCGTCCTGGTGGATCGGCGGGATTCCTTCATGACCCGGGATAGCGACCGGCTCGGGCTCCGGCTTTTTGCCGGTCGAGCGGTTGAAAACGATATTCGAGCCCCAGGCGCTTCTGGTCTCCGGCAGGAACCACCATTGCGGACTGCCCTCGCCGCCGGGCGAGTAGAGAGTCCCCTCGGTGCCGCGGATGACCGTGTGGTCGCCATAGGCATTGCCGTAGCTAGAGCTGTAGGAGTAAAGGACTTCCTTTTTCTGGAACGTGGAGAGGCAGGAGAAGGTGTCCGGGTTCTCACGCACGTCGTGCCAGGCGAAAATCCCCCCGTTGGAGACAGTATCATCGGGGATGAAAGTATCCAGGTAGAAATGCACCAGCCCCGAGCCGTGGCTGTACCACTGGTCGGTTATCCCGCCCGAGAAGTCCTTGAAGATGCGGAACTCGAAATAGACACGCGCATCGAACGGGCGCCAGGGCCGGCCCAGCAGCCAGCGCTCCCAGTCGGTATCCTCTTCGCGGATGGCGGCGATGTCCGGGTCTTTGGGGATGTGCCAGCGGGGACCGTTGTAGTTCCAGCTCTGCTCGATCCTGGTGATTTTGCCCAGCCTGCCGCTGCGGATTATCTCGCGAACTCTCTGCTGGTAAGGGTCGCTGAGCCACTGCGAACCCATCTGCACCACCCGGCCGCTGGCTTTTACCGTATCCCTGGCCAGCTTGGCATCCTCCAGAGTATTGGCCATCGGTTTCTCGCAGTAGCAGTCCTTGCCCGCCCGGACCACTTCCGCCAGGATCCTGGCGTGCTGGTGGTCGCCGGTGGCGATCATCACCGCATCCAGGTCCGGGTCGGCCAGTAGGTCTTCCGAGTATTTGAAAGTCTTAGGCCGGGTGCCGAACAGTTTTTTGGCGTGGTCCGCGCCTTTCTCGCGGTTTACCGACCAGATGTCGCAGACACTGTGCAGGTCGAAGTTGGGGTCGGTGGCGGCGGACATTTGCAGCATGTTGCGGTGGCCAAAGGCGCGGTCGCTGCAGCCGACCTGGCCGATGCGGATGCGGTCGTTGGCCCCGATAATCCGGGCGTAGGAGGCCGCAGTGCCGGTGAGCGCGGCCGCGCCTGCCGCACCGGCGGCCCGTGCCAGGAAGCTGCGGCGGTTGAGTTTGAGGTTCGAGGTTTTGTTACTGCCTGCAGCATTCATGATAAACTCCCGGTTCGGTGGCTGTTGATAAACATCGGTTTTATTTGAAAGTTTTGTGCGGAAAGACAGAGGAAAAAACTCAGACTTTTCTCATCAGCTTCCGGTAGATCTCATCGAAGTCCTCGGTCTGCAGCAGGATCAACTGGGCCCGGTTGAGGTCCTCCACGTTGTAGACAATCGCCTTGTTCCTTACCACCGGGCTGAGCTTGTCCAGGCGCACCGCGCCGGCCGCGGCCAGCTCCTGAAGGCGCAGGATCGCATCCTTGACCCCGTGGTGCAGGCCCTCCACGCTCTCCTTGATATACTTGTCGAAATCGTAATGGCTGCGCCCGCTGTCATCCCGCGGCAGGCGGCCGTACTGGTTTTTCAGGAAGAAAAGAATTTCCCGGGCTTTTTGCGAAAGCTGGCAGTACTTGCGGGAAGGCACCGGGAAACCCGGGATGTTGCTCAGCCTCTCGGAGAGGAAATCCACGAAACCGGCAAACTGGTCGGCATCCGCAATGAAAAAAACATCCAGCTCGGGTTTCTCACCGGAATCGATCCCGGCCAGGTCTGTCGAGGCCAGGGAGCGGATCGCCTCCTCGATCTTGTCATGGGTCAGGGCCAGCACCCGGCAGGCCTCCTGCAGCAGGTCGCGGTAATTGAATTGATAGCCGCGCTCCCGCTGGGTCCCCAGGACCCCGGCCGACATGCGGATGACCGAGCAGATGCTGTAGACCAGCCGCTCCCAGAGGCTCAGCGAGCTGACCATCTGGCTGGTGTTCCTCAGCCTCTCGGTCAGGGCGGAGAACAGGGGACGGACTTCCTTGGGGATCGAGTTGAGGATAATCTGGAAGCGCCGGTTGTCGATCACGCTGACCCGGGTCGGCCCGGTGGCGGTAACCGTGGCGGAGCGCGGACTGCCGTCGATCAGCGACATCTCTCCGAAAATTCCCCCAGCA
>JAFGTO010000426.1 GCA_016934095.1 Candidatus Glassiibacteriota bacterium | reverse complement strand
CGGTTTTCCCCCAGGTCTCCGAGCCATTGCCCATCGCTCCAGCGGCCGGGGTACACCTCCCCTGCAGAGTCCGGGGTCATGGCCTGCAGGTCGAATGGCGGCCAGTAGCCGCTGGTGAGCCACTCGGCCTGGATAATGTCCAGGATACCGTCTCCGTCCAGGTCGGCGAAACAGCCGACTTCGCCCTCCACCGGCAATTTTTCCGGCGCTGCGAACTCGGGTCGTCCGGGCATGCCCCTGTTCGGGAACGCCACCAGCCCGTCCCCGGTCCTGCTCACCAGGTCCGGCAAACCGTCATCGTCGGCATCCAACCACCAGGATGGCCCGATCGGCCTTGCCGACCACCAGAACACGTCGTCAGCACCCAGTGCGGGCAGGCCGTACCCGCCGTCGATCCGCTCGCGCCGCTCGAACCGGGGGACATCCCCGCCGGGGATACAGCGGTACAGGTACAGCCCCCCGTTATAACCGATGGAGAAAACGATCAGGTCGTTCCAGCCGTCGCCGTTCCAATCGCCAAGGGTCAGGTAGCCGAGAAAGCCGTTATTGACCGGGCCGAAACCACCGGCAGACTCCAGCGGCAGGGCCTCCCCTCGTCCCGCAGGCGAGGCCGCCAGAACCGTGCAGCAAAGCAGGCAACAACAGGATAGAAATTTTAGCAGATCGTTGGAACGCATGGAATCCTCCTCCCGGGATACTTCAAGGGGCTGTAACCTGCTGAATGCCGGGGAAAAACATACAGGCCCAAAGCAATGCCTGCGGATGCGGGAGCCGGCCTGCTCCGGGAAACCGTACCACAAATCTCGCGGGAATTGAATGCTCGCCTTGAGCAGGCTCAAGGAGAATCTTCGATGCTCAAGGTATTTTTGCTTAATTATATTCGCTCGCTGAAACCGCGGCAAGCCGCGGGGAATGCGCCCGCCGGTCAATTGATGAGAACCGGAGAACAGAGGACCTGCATCATTCCCTGGAACCACCCCGGAGCTTCGCTTTGCGAAACTGGCTGCACGGCTGTCCTTTTCTGATTGAGAACCGCCCACTACTTGTATATAATAGCAGCTGGCGGACACTTCGAGATAGGGACCGCCGTTCCCTGGCACGGCGATAATCCGGGTATAGCAAGATCAGTATAGAAAAACTTGTACCGTATCGTTGAATAGATGAAAAAATAAATTGACTGGAGGCCGTAAGATGCAGATAGTCTTTCTCGACCAGTCCACGGTTACCCTGGATGACGACATGGATTTCAGCGGACTGCGGTCCCTGGGAAAGCTGGTTTGCTATCCCAATTCCACCAGGGCCGAGGCCGTGGAGCGCGCACGGGATGCCCGGACCGTCATCGTGAACAAAGTCCCGATAGACAGGGAGGTGATCGGCAGTCTGCCTGCCCTGGAGCACGTGGCAGTCATCGCCACCGGCTACAACAACATCGACCTGGCGGCAGCCTCCGGGGCCGGTATCCGGGTGACCAATGTCAGGGGATACGCAGAGAAGACGGTTTCGCAGCACACCTTCGCCCTCATCCTGAACCTCGCCACCAGGGCCCACCAGTACGACCGCGACATCAGGGCCGGCCGCTGGCAGGAGTCCCCGTCCTTTACCCTGCTCACCTACCCGACTTTCGAGCTCTCGGGCAAGACCCTCGGGATAATCGGCTACGGTACTATCGGCAGGGCGGTGGCGAAAATAGCCCGGGCTTTCGGCATGAGAGTGATGGTCCACGATGTAGCGCAACCCGACGATAAGGGGATAAAAAACAACAGCCTGGAGGAAGTGCTCTGCTGCGCCGACATAATTAGCCTGCACTGTCCCCTTACCGATGAGAACAGGCGGCTGATCAACCGGGAGACCCTGGGCCTGATGAAGCCCGGCGCAATCCTGATCAATACGGCCCGGGGCGGTCTGGTGGATGAGGACGCCCTGGCGGAAGCGCTCAACAGCGGCAGGATCGCCGGGGCCGGGCTGGATACTCTGGCCGAGGAGCCGCCCGGGGACAGCCCCCTGCTCGGCGAGGTCAGGAACCTGATCCTGACTCCTCACTCGGCCTGGTCGGCCAGGGAGGCCAGGCAGAGGCTGATCGATGAGGTGGCCGAAAACATCCGGGCTTTCCTCGAGGGCAGAGAGCGCAACGTGGTTACCGGCTGAGATCAAAGGGCGCACACAGGAGTGCGCCCTACAACTCATACCTGCAATACAGCTCGCCCCTGCGTCCCGTATACCAGGGGTTATTGCTGCGGGCTTCCGGCACTTTCCCGGGCTCGACATCCGCATAGATCACGCCTTCCTTGTCCCAGATCTCGCACACCAGGCTGCCGTCGCAGTCAGTAATGTTGCTTCCCCCGCGGCACTTGTATCCCAGCTCGTTATTGCCGCAGCAGCAGGATGCCGCCATGATCATTGAGTTATTCTCGGCGAGCTTGGTTACCTCTTCATGCCCCCGGCTCCCGCGGTTGTTCAGCCAGAAAAGCATGCGGCAATCCAGGTTGGCATAGGCGCGTGTCATCTCAGGGAAATCCCCGTCGTAGCAAATCATCACCCCGGACTTATGGCCCTTGACCTCGAAAGTAACCAACTCATCGCCGGGCTCGTAAAAAGCCGGCTCATGGCGGAGCCCCTCAGCTTTCCACCAGAGGTGGGTCTTGTGATAATTTGCCAGTACTCCAGCCGCGCCCACCAGTGTTGCCGAGATGTAGAACTTGCTCCCTGCACGCTCGGTGAGTCCCCAGAGCACCAGGGAGCCGCTCCCGGCAAGAAGCTTCCGGAACTCCCGGCTGGTAGGCCCATCGACTTCCTCGGCCAGGAACTTCAGGTTTTCCACGTAACCCACCAGGAGCTCCTCGTGGAAAAGAACGATGTCCGCACCTTTTTCCAGGGCTTCGCTGGCAAAACCCAGGGCCTTGGACCTGTTTTCATCCACGGCCCCGGGGACAGTTTCCTGCTGTACCACGGCGATGCGGACTTTGCCCTCCGCAGGAGAGCCTTCCATCGCTTCGTCCGTTCCTGCGGCAGCGCTCGATGAGCTGATTGCCAGGGCGCCGAGGCTCCCGGCCCCTGCCCGGATGAAATTTCTCCTGGAGATGCCGCCTGATTTCATTATCCGCTCCTGTTCTGATTACCGGTTTCTGCCGTCGAGAGGTGGAAGCTAAAGTGGTTGTCAAAATAATTTTCCGAATTGATTTTTTTCAGGGAAGGGCGGAAACCTTCCTCACGGGTTCTCCGCCCTGACCCTTACCCCCTCCCACCTTCCCAAATTCTTTATAATGTTTATAGCAGTGCTTTCTACGGAAATAGAGTCTATCCCTCAAATCAAGATAAAAAGTTTTGGAAAGAGAAATGGGGGCTTTGGGGGAAAGGAGAAGAACCTTTTCCAAAAGGTTTTCTCCTTTCCCCCGAAAAACTCCT
>JAFGTO010000425.1 GCA_016934095.1 Candidatus Glassiibacteriota bacterium | reverse complement strand
CCGCCATCCCGGCCGAACAGGTAGGGCAGGCACTGCTGGAATTGCGCGGTGGTCTCGCTGACTCGCCGGCCGAAGCGGCGGCTCCAGGGCTCGTCGAAATAGACCAGGGCGTTGTTGTAGAGCTGGAAGCCCCATAGGTTGTAAAGGTCGAAACTGCTGTTGCCCCCGTCGATAAACCAGCCGTCGCCGCGATACCAGTGGAACAGGCGCTCGAACATCGCTGTGAGGAACTCGCGGTTAGACTCGACCCCGTACTTTTCCAGCAGAGGCACCGGCACCATGTGGAAGAACCAGTGGTTGCAGTCATAGGCGATATTGCAGGCCAGGTCCTTGAAATAGTCCAGCAGGTTCCGCTGCTGTTTTTCGCTCAGCGGGTCCCAGAAAAACTCCGGGCTGATCAGTGCGGCCAGGGCGATGTTGGTGCCGAAAACATCGTATTTTTCATGCTTCCCCCAGTAATGGGGGCTCTCCGGGTCGGCTCCCCGGATGATTTCCCTGAGGTAAGGCTCCGTTATCGAGCCCCGGTAGCCGGGTACCCTGTCGCTTCCGGTGGCCGCGGTGTAGATCGCCGCCATGACCAGGCTGCGGCCGAAAGCTTCCCGGCTGCCGCCCACGTCGAAGAGCTCCCGGAAATGGCCGGTCTCCCCGGGGACGCCTTTCAGCGCCGGCATCCCGCTTTCCGGGTCGAAATACGGCATGATCCCGGCAATGAGCTTTCCGGTTATCTCCAGCCAGTGGTCCCTGGTGTACCCGGTATAGGGGCTTAATGCCATGTCCCCGGGGGTTTTCAATGCAGCCTGCTCGCTCAATGGTAACGCACCTTTCTGCTTCGCCGCCGGGGAGGCTGACGGAACGAGTAAAGAAACTCCGGCAAGTACCGAAAAAATGAACCATGCCGGGGCCTTGCAAAGCTTTTTTTTCTCCGCGCTCATTTTTGCCTCTCTGTTGTCGCCGTTGTCTTCACTTCCAGGGCGAACGCCCGGTGGATCACTTTTTCAGCTCGACCTTGAGCTCCTGCAGGTTAAGCTCCAGGGTTACCGGCTTTTGCTCGCGGCTCCAGCGGAAACTGACCCTGCCGCCGTCCCCGGAGACCTCGCCCTGGACATCCGCAATTGACGCCGGGGCATCCGACGGCCTGGCGTGGATCAGGGTCAGCAGCGTGGCGCGGTCTCCGCTGAATTCAGGCTTTCTCACCAGCCGCCTGGTCTGGCGGAAAGTGAAAGGCTCTATCCTGGCCTCCTTGATTTCGTACAGCTCCACTGCGGCCGGAGCCTTGTCCCCGCCGACTGCATGGATGTCCAGGGCGGCGCCTTTCAGCACGGCCGTAACCAGCTTGGGCCCGTCCATTTTTACTTCAGCCGCCGGGTCGAGATGCAGCAGCCACTGGGCCTCGCGGGGCGCAGCCATCCGGTCGCTGAAAGCGCTCATCTTGATTATGCGGTAGTCCTGCTCCCTGGGGGAGCAGCGCACGCCTATCCGGCTTCCGGTCTTAAGCTCTACCGGCGGTGAGACCGTGATGTGGTTGTCGGTATCCTGCACGGTGTTGCGCCAGGTATGGAAAGCCTCGCCGTCCAGGGTGAACGAGTACTCACCGCTGCCGGGGTAATTATCCAGGTAGATCGCAGACAGGCGGTAGGTGCCCGGGCTGCCGCGGAAAACGGTAAAAGCCTCGCCCCCTTTACCCACCGCATAGCCGGCGTAGCCGTGCCCGAGGCCTCCTTCCACCTCCAGTTCTCCGGAGGCGTAGCCGTACAGCACGCCGGCCTCGCTCAGGTCGATGTCATCGACCAGCACCAGGATGTCGGGCTTGACAAAGACCAGGTGCCGGGTAAACTTCTTCAGGCCCAGGGCGGGGTGGTAGGCCCGTGCCACTTCGCCCGCCACGTAGTCGTACCCGTCTGCGGCTACCGCCTCGACAATCTCCGGGTAGTGCCCGAACTCGACCGCCTCGGCCACCGCCATCCAGACCACTTTTTCGCCTAACTGCCCCTGGCCCTTGAACAGCATGGTGCTGTGGTTGCCTGTGAGCTTGAACCCGGTGTACAGAGGATCGATGGCCAGGTACTCGCCCCGGGCGGAAACCTGGAAGGAGCCCTCGTCCGGGTGGCTGTGGTTGGAGCCGTAATCGAAAGGAGCACCGGCGGAGATGGCCTTGCCCATGAAAGGCCCGCACTTGAAGGCGATGAGCATGGCCGAGGGATCTGTCCAGGACGAGCGCATCATCACCTGGCCGTTGTCCGTGAAATGCTTGAAAGTGGTGAAGCGGGCCGGGTCGGCGGCGGCGACCCCGGGGTCATAGAAGACCGGGGCCATCCAGGAGGCCGAGCCCAGGCCTTTGGGGTTCAGCCCGACCAGGTACTTCCCGGCCCACTGGGCGGCCTCATTGCGGAACTGCCCGGCCAGCCAGAAAAGCTGGTGCTCCGGCCCGTGCCAGTTCAGGTTGCGCGGTGCATCGCCGAAAGTGATGGCGTACTCCTGCTCGGTGGGACGGGGCACCAGGGAGTGAATGATATAATCCGGCGCACCCTTGAACCAGGGGCTGTTGCAGTAGTCCCGGCCGAGCAGGTCACGGGACAGGACGGCATACCTGATGATGAAGTCCAGCCCGTAGGCCCCGTAGCTGATGTCTTCGACCGAGGTCCCATCCGGCGGCAGCACCTCGAAAACCTTAGCGAAATAATCCTCGCAGAGCTTCAGCCACTGCTCCGCCCTCGGGTCTTCGCCGTAGAGCGCGGCGGCGGCATAGGCCAGACCGCAGAAATTTGTCTGGCCGTGGTTCTGCAGGTACTGCGTGCGGTACCAGACCCGGCCGGTCGTCATTCTCTCGTACTCGGCCTCGGCGGCCCGTACCAGCCTGCCGGCCACCAGGGCGCGCTCCTCTTCGCTCAAAGAAGGATAGAGCCAGTCATAGGCTGTGGCCATACCCATGAGCAGGTGCCCGTGGATCAGGTCGTTGTCCGGGTCCCAGGGCTTAGTACGGGCGAGTTTCAGCAGGTGGTCCCTGGCAGCCTGGAAATGGCTGTCGTCGCCGGTCATCAGCCAGGCGAAGCAAAGGTCGGGAGCCAGGTCGCCGTGGCCGCGGTTGAGCTCTTCCGGCAGGGGCTGTGCCGCCCGCTCCAGCTTGGCGGGCAGGTCCTCCAGGTAGCGGTCCCAGAGCCACTTGTGGGTGGTCTCGATACCTGCGCGCAGGGTTTCCAGTTTCCGGCCGGTAAGCAGCAGCCTGGGGTGGGTGTTTTTGATTTTTTCCAGGGGACGGGCGGCTTCGGCCGCCGGAGGCTCCGGGCCGGGTTCGCGGCCGCAGGAAATCACTGCCAGGGCGCAGATCAGTATGAAGAGGTTCCAGTGCCTGAGGTTCATCCGTGCCTCCCTTGGAGGAATGTTGTATGTCTGGCGGCATGTCCGGGAATTAATTTAAACTCCGTACCGCCTGGAAACAATAGAACCGAGCGGGTGCGGAGATCTTTCCGGCCGGTGCAGACGGGATCCCGGCAGGGCGATACCTGGGGGGCTTTTCCAGGTCCAGCTTCATGCCGGGGATTTGATACGCGCAGCGATATTTTGTACGGCCTGGAGGGATTATACCAAAAGGTCAGGGGATCCCCGGATTTCAAAAACATAAAATGGACTTTTCTCTAACTTCAAAGCAGTAGTCTTATTATATTATAAAACTTTGTCTAGAATATTTCTGCCGGGGAATATTTATCCGTGCCTGCATCCAGTAAGAAAATCGTCCGGCCCGATGATCGTTCTGATGACATGGATTTTTTCCCATATTTTTTGGTTTGCAGGATTTATATATTTGTCAAGCATGAGAAACAGGGTATACATTGAATTGACCGCCCGAGCGCATTCCCGGCGGCTTGGCCGCTGAAGTTGAGCGAACGAATAAAAAATAATCAATAATACCTTAACGATAGAAGATTTCCCTTGAGCTTGCTCAAAGGGAGTCTTCAATTACCGGCAATCTGCATATTAATTCGTCCGCTTTACAGGTTTAAACCCCCGTCTTTAGACGGGTAGCTTTCAGCGAGCGGTTGTATTAGATTGCTTGGTCATGG
>JAFGTO010000424.1 GCA_016934095.1 Candidatus Glassiibacteriota bacterium | reverse complement strand
CTTAATATTTCTACGGGCTTTCAAAGAGGAAGGAAGCATGATTGCTTTCGATAAGGTTGCAGTGCTTGGATCCAGGAAAAAGGCCCAGCAGATCTCCGAGACTATCTCCGGTTCGGGCATAGAGGTATGCATGTATGACTCGGAGCAGGAGAACCTGGACAAAGCCTTGAAAGGGATCGGGGAATCAATCGACAGGGAAATCAAGCGCTGGGGCATGACAGAATCGGACAAGCGGGCCGTGCTGGGCCGGATCAACACTACTACGAAGATGGAGGACCTGGCAGGTTTCAGGGTCTTTATCGAGGCCTGCGGCACGGAAGTCTCGAACAAGCAGCTTGCCATGCGGAAAATCGAGCAGATCGCCAGTGAGGTGGACATTTATATCACCCACATCAATATCCGCTCAGTTACCGAGATCGCCGCCAACAGCAAGATGTCCGGCAAGGTAATCGGCATGCATTTCCTGGAGCCGGTGCCGAAGACCCCCGTGGTCGAGTTGGTCCGCGGCATGCATACCGACGACAAGACAGTGTCGATCGCCAAGGATTTCGCCAAGCGGCTGGGCAAGACCAGCGTGGAGGTTTTCGAGTACCCGGGCTATATCACCAACCGGGTGATCCTGCCTTTTCTCAACGAGGCGATGTACGTGCTGATGGAGGGAATCTCCTCGGCCGAGGACATCGACACGGCGATAAAACTGGGGTTCAACATGTCTGACGGGCCGCTGAGCCTGGCGGACAAGACCGGCCTGGACGAGGTCCTGCGCCGGATGGAAAACCTGTTCGATGAATTAGGCGACTTCAAATACCGACCCTGCCCGCTGCTGAAAAAAATGGTCCGCGCCGGAAGGCTGGGCCGCAAGACCGGAGAGGGTTTTTTCAAGTACGAAAGCAAGGATGAATACGCCTGAGCTGCTTACAGGCAGGGCGCGCTCACCCCGGTGCCGGCCGGGGGCCGGGTGGGCGAAAAGGGAAAGGAGCCGGGAGCTAAATGCTGATCTTTGTCCTGAACTGCGGCAGCAGCAGTGTAAAATACCAGTTGATCCACACCGAGACCGAGGAATCGCTGGCCCGTGGCAGCGTCGACCGCATCGGCATGTCCAGCGCCCAGCTCTCGATCCTGCGCAGCGACGGGTACAAGGCCAAGTTCGAGATCGAGATCCTCGATCATACCCAGGCGATCGAGCAGATCCTCAATTACCTCCAGCACAAAGAGCACGGGGTGATCAAGGACAAATCCGAGGTGGAAGCGGTCGGGCACCGGGTGGTCCACGGCGGCCAGCAGATTACCGAGAGCGTGCTGATCGACGATAAGGTCCTGACCAAGATCCGCCAGTGTATCGAGCTGGCCCCGCTGCACAACCCTCACAACCTCAGGGGCATAAACGCAGCCATGCAGAACCTGCCGGGCATTCCGCAGGTAGCTGTCTTCGACACGGCTTTCCACAGCAGCATCCCGCCCAAGGCGTTCCTCTACGCTCTGCCCTACGTGTTTTACCTGCGCGATGAGATCCGCCGCTACGGGTTCCACGGCACCAGCCATTTTTACGTGGCCAGGCGCGCTGAGAAGCTCTGCGGCGGCGACTCCGCCAGCCTCAAGATCATCACCGCCCACCTGGGCAACGGCTGCAGTATCACGGCGGTCAAGGGCGGCAAGAGTATCGATACCTCGATGGGCCTCACCCCGCTCGAGGGGCTGGTAATGGGCACGCGCTGCGGGGACATCGACCCCTCGATCATCCTGCAGATCATGGGCCGCGAGGGGCTTACCCTGAACGAGGCCAACAGCCTGCTCAACAAGCACAGCGGCCTGCAGGGGCTCTCCGGCACCTCCAGCGACGTGCGCGACCTGCTCGAGAAGGGCGGCAGGGACGATGAGCGGGTAAAGCTGGCCATTGATGTCTACTGCTACCGCATGACCAAGTACATCGGCGCCTACGCCGCGGCCCTGGGGGGGCTGGACGCCCTGGTATTCACCGCCGGGGTGGGCGAAAACAGCCCGCTGATGCGTGGTAAAATCTGCGAAGGTCTCGAGTTCATGGGGATCGAGCTGGATGAAGAGGCCAATCAGAAAGCGGTCGGCAAGGAAATGCTGATCAGCAGGAAAGACGGCCGGGTCAAAGTCTTCGCCATCCCCACCAACGAAGAGCTGGTAATCGCCCGGGATACCGAGAAAATCGTCAACGAATCCCGTAAAAAAGGGTAGAGTCCGGGAAATGAAACAAAAGGCCCGGGCGTTTGTCAGCGCCCGGGCTTCGCAGCGGCCGATAACCCGGAACCCGTGTCGATCAAGAGGGCTTCACAGCCCTCTTTTTTTGTACTCGAGAGAAAAGAACTCTTTGGCAAACCTGGGGTCGAGCGCTTTCTCCGCCTCGGCCTCCTCCTCTTGCGCCGGGGGGTAGAAGGAGAGCAGCTTGAGGGCATCGCCGGTGGTGAAACGGGCGTTGACGCCTTTTTCGCGGATCATCGCCCGCAGGGCCTGCATTACCTTGTCCGGGTAAAATTCCGGAGGCAGCCTGGTGAGGTACCTGAGGATCTTTTCCGGGGCGCTCGCCAGCATTTTCGGCCCGCAGATCGCCAGCACCATCTTGCGCTGGATGGTCTGGGCCAGGTGGTCCAGGCCGTGGTAGACATTGAGCAGCCCGACCTGGCGCTTGAAGTTCTGGATCAGCCGCGGCACTTTCTCCGGCTTGTTTTTCAGCTCGCGCAGCAGGGGCGCCGCAGTTTTCAGGTAGAAGTCCATCAGCAGGTCGAGGAAAGCCGGCGGGCCGGTCATCACGAACATCTCGGCCTTGGCCATTACTGTCGGGACTACCTTGATCAGGCTGTCCTCATCCAGCTCGCCGGTGTCCAGGCTGGTCAACAGGCGGTGGCCCCGGGTGCGCATGTCCATCTTGCGGACCAGCTCCCCGGTTTTCTGCGAGAGCAGCTTGCGGTTGGAGCGCTCTCCGATCTGGCCGAAAAAAAAGCGCAGCTCGAGCAGGTCCTCGTACCTGCCGGTCTCTTTCATCATCTCATCGGCCAGGGTCATGGCTTTCTTCTTGAAAATGCTCTCGAGCTCATCCAGGTCGAAAGTCCCGGTCAGCTTTTTCAGCTCCCCCAGGGCGAGGTCTTTCTCGTTCGAGGCAGGCAGCTCCCGCAGGGTAGCGATAATGCGCATAACCAGCAGCCGGTAGAGGGCGGTGATGGCGCCGGCGTCCGCGGCTTTCGGGGCCAGGTCCCAGGCCCGGCGCACGAATATTTCGACTCGCGGAGTGAGGTTCAGCTCGCGCTCGATAAAACCGTAGGCCCGGTCCAGCTCCGGCAGGCTCCCGGTGGTCGCTGCCACGCGCTCGAAAGAATCTTTGACTTCGGCCAGCAGCAGCCGCATGGCGACCAGAGGCTGCTTGTGTCTCAGCTCCGGCGGCAGCTCGACCATTACCCGGGCCGCCCAGAGGTCCGGGTCTTTCCTCACCTCTCCGGCGGGATATTCCAGCGCCACGCCGGTGAGCCTGTCCACGCGCAGGGGATTGAGCAGCGGCGGCTTGAGCTCGATAATTTCCCTGCGCAGCTCTGAGAGCAAGCCCTTCTGAAAAGCCGGGTCCTTGCGGCTTTTGATCACCTGCTCAGCCGGAAGGTGGCGCATGAAAAAGAGGCTCAGCTTGCCGGCGCGGGAAGTCAGGTACTGGAGCAGCTCGTCCTTGGTCGGCCGGCTATCGGCCTCCCGGCCGCGGCAGAGATCGGCCAGCATCTCGGCGATCACCAAGAGCAGGGCCTTTTTCGGGATTTCTCCTGTTTTTTTTTCCTGGTTCAGGCTGATCTCGGCTCCTTGGGCAGGGGATGCGCCCCTGCATTAAACAATTTGTGCCGGATTTGATGAATGGATCCTGGCTGAAAACCTCCGGCCGGGTCCCGACACTTAGAGCAGGGGCAGGTAGCGCTCCAGCTCGTACTCGCTGACCCGCCTGTGGTAGCGCTGCCACTCGATT
>JAFGTO010000423.1 GCA_016934095.1 Candidatus Glassiibacteriota bacterium | reverse complement strand
GTCTGCCCAGGCGAAGAATTTCTCTCTCAGGCCGGCGCGGTCCAGGCCGCGGTGGCCTGCGGTGATCTCGCGCCAGAGCTCGAACTGCCAGGGCTGACTGCGGCCGCCGGGGCCCGGGTTCCCCCTGTTCCAGTCC
Organism: Candidatus Glassiibacteriota bacterium; assembly: GCA_016934095.1. Classification (GTDB taxonomy): domain Bacteria; phylum Gemmatimonadota; class Glassbacteria; order GWA2-58-10; family GWA2-58-10; genus JAFGTO01. The sequence continues at coordinate 7,067 of JAFGTO010000423.1, read as the reverse complement.
AGGATCATCTGCGGCCGGTAGAGCTGGTACTGGTCGAAAACGCGTGCGATGCGGGAAGCCAGTTGGATGCTTTTCAGCCCCTGGCGCTCCCGGCCGAGGTATGCCCGGAGTCCGGAAAAAGCCGGGCGCTCCAGCAGGCCGGGCAAAAGCTGCATGATTTTCAGGGCCATTACGCCGGGGTCGAAAAAGCTTTTTTGCTCTTCCGTGACCCCGGGGAGCACTTGGCCGAACATGTCCCGGACAAAGGATTTTGGGAAGGGGAAGCTGCAGTTGGCGCAGATACCGAGCCGGCGGGCCAGCTCCATGGAAACCCAGCGCTCCATGCCCAGGCTCCGGACCACGATGACCTCCGGCTCCAGGGCATCCGGCGGCCGGCTGGCCAGCACCCGGGCCAGCCGTTCGGCCAGGGTTTCCAGCTTATTACCGGTAAATATTTTCAACCCGGACATCTTCTTTCACCAGCCCGGCTCCCGGCAGCGATGACTGTCATTGCCCGGCCGGCCGTTTTTCGCCGGGGGCGAGGATCGAGCGGTAGAGTTTGACTACGGTCTCCCCGACCCGGTCGGCGTGGTGGTTGTCGAGCATCTTCTTCCGGTTTTGCTCGCCCATTCTGCGGCGAAGCCCGGTGTCTTTCAGCAGGCTGAGTATGCTCTCCGCCAGCCTTTCCGGGTCGCGGGCCGGCACCAGCAGGCCGTTCTCGCCCTCTGCCACCACCTCAGGGATGCCGCCGACAGCGGTCGCCACCACCGGCAGGCCCGCGGCCATGGCTTCCAGCAGGGAAATGGGCTGTCCCTCGACGTACGAGGGCAGGACGAAGATCCCGCTCAGGCGGCAGAGCTCGGCCAGCGCCCCGGGAGTGAGCTCGCCGGCCAGCTCGACCCCCTCGACCCCTTCTGCGGCAAGGTAGCGGCGCGCCCGGGAAACGCAGCCGAAAGATTTTTCTCCTCCGGCCAGCACCACCCGGCCGCGGTACCCGCGGGAGCGCAGCAGCTTTACCGCCTGGAAGAGCTCGTAGATGCCCTTTTCAGGCTGGATATACCCGGTGTAGAGGATCTCCTCGGAGGCGTGGTGCGAGACCACCTCGAAAAAGCAGGGATGCACGCAGTTCGGCACCTGGTATACCGGGGTGCGGCAGATGTGCTCGAGGGATGCCCGGGACTCGGCCGACACCGCAGCGACCGCGTCCGCACGGTTCAGGCAGAGACGCACCAGGGCTTTCAGGCGACTTTTTTGATAGAACTGCGGAAACCTGCCGCTGTGCAGGTGGATCAGCGTGCGGGTGCCGAACAGCCTGCAGCAGACAAGCATCAGCGATTTCTCGTAAAATGAGAGGCCGGCCGAGGCATTGAGATGGACCAACCGGTAGCGGAAAGTTAGCAGCCGGCAGAGCAAGGCCGCAAAAAAGCGCAGGCTCTCTATCGTGCGCAGAAAGCTTCCCATGCCCGCCCTGTCGGCTATGTCCGTGTCGAAATAATCGACACGGGCCTTACGGAACGGCGCGCTGTCCCGCAGAGCGTTCAGGAAACTCGCGATACCACCGGTATACGGCGGCAGCGGCATCGGGCCGACCACCAGGACACGGCCTTTCTTTACTCTCATCGTCTGAGGCCTCCTGCAGGATGATTTGCCTCTCACAATAGGGACTCTATTATACTATTACTTTTATGCCCGCCCGGCAGGCTGCGGGATTTATTTTCTCTCTTCCCCCGCCCCAGGCTCAGGGTACGCTGCTCAGCCATGCCACCTGGTAGGGGGCGAGCTCCAGGAGGTCCGGGACGGCCCTCCGGCCCGATACCAGGTCGGTCAGGCCCCCGGGGATCCCGCTCGCCGGGAGATTCACATCTGCCGCAGAGGCGGAGACGTTGGTCAGGGCATAGATCGCCTGGCCTGCCGCCTCCCTCTTGACGGCGAACACTTGCGGCCCTGCGTGCAGTATGCTGCAGGCGGCCCGGGGATGGAAAGCCTCCTGGACGGCGCGGGTGCGGATCAGCCTGCAGTAGGGATGAAAGACCCGGGCGCGGAAAGACCCGGGATCGGCCAGCAGCGAGAGCACCTCGTCGGCCTGCAGCTTCTCCCGGTTGATCGTCCTGGCCCGGCCGGTCCGCCTGACACCCTCGCTCCAGTTTCGGCTCCCCAGGATGCTGTGGATGTAGACCGCCGGCATACCGGGCAGGACCAGGGGCACGGACTGGGAGGCCAGGAACCTCTCGGCAAGGAGGCTGTCCCTGCCATCCGGGCCGGTATTCCGCAGGGCGTCCACGTACGAGACATTCAACTCGTAAGGGCTTTCCGTGCCGTCCGGGTTCCGCCTGCAGGAGACCATGCCCCCGTTGCGGCGGACAGCCTCGGCCAGGGTCTCGATCTCGGACTGGGGCATGATCCCCTCCAGGGGCCTGACCCCGATCCCATCGTGTGAGGCGGTAAAATTGAAGAAGGTGGTCCGGTCGGACACCGGCTGCAGGCTCCCGGCCCAGCTCGAGAGCAGGGTGGCATCCTGATTGATAAAGGTATAGAGCAGCAGCGGGGGCAGGGTGAAGTTGTAGACCATCTGGGCCTCATCGGCGCCATCCCCGAAATAGCTGATATTTTCCCGGTGCGGCACGTTGGTCTCGGTGATAATCACCACTCCCGGGGCCTCCAGGTCTAGGATCAGGCGGAACAGGCGCACCACCTGGTGGGTCTCGGGCAGGTGGATGCAGCTCGTGCCGATTTTCTTCCAGAGGTAGGCGATGGCATCCAGGCGGATATAGCTCGCTCCCTGGTGGACATAGAAGAGCAGGACATCCACCATCCGGGCCAGCACATCCGGACTGCCGAAATTCAGGTCGACCTGGTCTGCGCTGAAAGTGGTCCAGAGGCTGACTAGCTCGCCGGATTTTTTTGTGAACCCGGTCAGCAGGGGGAGCGCCCGCGGCCGCACGACCCTTGACAGGTCCGTGCCCGGGGCGACCTCGATGGCCAGGTCCCCGAACCCCGGTTCAGCGGCCAGGTAGCTGGCGAACCAGGGGCTTCGGGCGGAGATGTGGTTGAGCACCAGGTCGAACATCAGCGCAAAGTCCCCGCTGATTTTCCTGACCTCCTCCCAGGTGCCCAGCCCGGGGTCCACTTCCTTGTAGTCGATCACCGAGAAACCGTCATCCGAGGAATAGGGGAAGAACGGCAGGATATGCACTGCGGAGAACACTCCGCCCAAGTGCTCCCTGGCGAAGCTCCCCAGGGTTTCCAGCGGCGGCTCGCCCTGCCGCAGCAGGGAGTCGCCGTAAGTGATCAGCATCACGTCCTCACGGCCGAAATAGCCTTGCCTCCCGGCCGGCAGCCGGGGATACTTTTCGAGTACCGGCCGCAGCTTTTGCCAGGCGGCCTCGCCGCCCCCGGGGCCGTAGATCTTTGCCAGCAGCGCTTCGATCTTCTGCGTGTCCTGCATCTTTCCATCCTTCACGGTCAACAGTCTCTCTGCGGAAGCCGCCTGTCACCAGGCCGAAATCCCTCAGCGCACCCTCAGCCGGCTCAGCCGGTACCAGCCGTCCGTATCGCGGCCCTCCACAGCGAGCCTGATCCGGGGCTTCCTGTCGGCCGGGTCGAGCAGGGCCAGGCCCAGCTCGTATTCGCCGGGCGGGATCTCCTCCGGCAGCACCACGCCGGAGTGGATTTCGAACTCGCCGGGGAGCCAGCCGGTGATGTCGGCCCGGGGATCTTCCACCACCCAGCTAGTGTCGCCCGCCGCGGGGCGGAGCTCGTAAGCCAGCGGGTGGCTGAGGTAACAGGGCGCGACCCCCCTGTTCTCCCACAGGAGCTCGCAGGACAGGGTGTCTCCAGCTTCGGCGAATGACGGGTGCTTGAGCTTCCTGAGCACGAAGCGGTAGCCCATTTTCTTCTCGAACTCCTGCACCGCGGGCCACCAGGCCTCTGGCACCGGCTCGTTCCCGTTGTTCATGATGCTGACGTGCCAGCGCAGGGCCTCGGAGAGGATGTAATCCAGGTCCCAGTGCCTGTCGTACCAGTACTGAATGGTCCAGCAGGTCTCGAAGACCACCGGGGCATGCTTCCAGACTTCGTTGGCCCCCGAGGCATCCAGGGCCTGCTGATAAAAGTCCTCCATGTGGTTCCAGCCGGAGCTGAACCCTCCCATGTCGCCCAGGCAGTCGGCCCTCCAGCCGGTGCCGTTCTCCACCTGGTACTGCATGGCGAAGTCATCGCCGATCAGTGCGATCAGGGGCGTTTCCTCAAAATTGTCCAGGTAGAAGTCGATGATGATTTTCTGGATGGAGTCGGTCGGCATGTTCAGGCCGGTTTCGCTGGAATGCCACTCGCCCCAGCGCCCGATCGAGCCGATATCTACAAAATCCACGGCCGGGTGGCCGTCGTAGCGCCCGGCCAGGGCCTTGACCAGCCTCTCGTGCCTCTCCAGGAAAACCGGGTCGCCGTAATCCGGCTGCCATCCCCCGCCGTCCGAGTAGTAGCTCCCCCCGGCCCCGGCATCCCTCAGCCACTGGGGTACGTGCTGGACCCCGTTCTGGCACATCACCCGGATGTTGATCTTCTGCCCGTTCTCCACCGCCCTGGCTATCATGCTGTCGATCATGCCGAACCTGATGTTCCCATCCTGCGGCTCCAGCTCATCCCAGTACCAGCGGAACTGGGCTGTCCCGCAGAGAGGATGCCGGGGTACCCCCCTGCCGATCCAGTCGTTGAAACAATGCTTGGATTCGAACCCCCTCAGCGGGTTCAGCAGGAAATCATCGGTCTGAACCGGCTCGACCACCACCTCGAGCGGGGTCAGCCGGCGCCCGAGGATATTCAGCAGCATCTCGACTGCATCGCCCACAGTGTACTTGCCGTCCCGGTTGTAGTCTACCGCAGGCTCCAGGGGGTTGTCCCGTGCAGCCAGCAGCAGGGCGATCACATCGGTGATGAGCACCTTGCCGTCCCCGTTGAAATCCTCCCTGCACCAGGCACCGCTTCCGGCGGTGCTCTCCGGGTCCGCCGCCAGCATCCCGGAAAGGTAAACCAGCAGTGCTGCAGACAACAGCAGGGTAGTCAGGGCCAGGCGCGAACCTTGATTGGAGCTTATTTTCATTTTTCGGTACTCCGGGAACAAAACATTCGCCGCCGGTCTTTATAAAGTAGCGTGTTGCAAACTACAAATTTCAGGGAATATGGCTGTCAAGGGCAGTTCCGGACGGTAAGCAGCCCAATTATTTCTATTGTAACTGCTTGAAATAACGATATTAACAACAGAATGTGTACGGAACTGCTTGTTTTGCCCTTGAGAAGCCGACTTATCAATATATTTCATTTTGGGTCGTTGAGGTCTTTTTTCAACGGCCCTTTAAGCTTGGGGATATTACGCGATCACGGATACAAAGAAAATTAGGCTGCCGTGAAATAAGGTCAATAGAAAAATGGAGCAGCAGCCGGGAATTCGGCGGGCTGAAAAATTCCACGGACGTACGGTGCAGGCTGCCCGCTAGTTAGCAACTAACGTAGAAGGCTGGTTTGCCCCGGCCGGTACCCTGGCTGCGGGCTGAATATTCCAGGCCGCAGGGTTGTCGCCAGGCCGGGGCAACATTCCTGAGCGCCGCGGAATTTTCGATTGACACCGAAGGCCAAGACGTGGTACAATAGGATGAAATCCGGCTGAAAAGCTTGTTTCTCAAGGGTTCTGCGCCTGTCGCCCACGTATTTGGGCAGCCCGGAATACGGGTGGCTGAACCGGCTGATTTCCAGAAAAAAGGGGCCTGGAAGTTTCCCTGGTCCCTGCGCAGTCCGGCCGCTCCGGGGGGCCAGGCCGGGATCCGGGCTCCGTCCGGGCGGTCACGGCCTGATATGCGGGGCGGAAATTGACGGTTTTCTGCCGCAGGTGTCGCTTGAAAACTTATCGAAGTTACAATTAACTAACTCAATTAAGTTTATCGCTATCCTGTCTCGCGTCAATGAAAAACCGGAATAATTCAATCGGACTCAACATCAAAGCCGCCCGTCTGGCCAGGGGGCTGACCCAGAAACAGGTTGCGGACCACCTCAACCTGCCCTACCAGAACATCAGCGCCTGGGAGCGCAGCGAGGCCTCGCCGGCGCTCAAGCACCTGGCCAAGCTGAGTGAGCTGCTGGGTGTCACGGTGGACCAGCTCACCAGGGGACGCCTGGCTCCCGGGGACTCTATCACCGGCCTGCGAAGCAAGACCCATGAAGAACAGCTCTCCCGGATCATCCGGGAAGAAGTAACCCGCCAGCTCGCCGCCGACCCGAGACTCAAGCTGATGGAAACCTACCTGGAGGAAATCCTCGCCCTGCTGCGCAAGCTGAAGTCCGGATAAAGGCACAGCACCCCGTCCCCCGACCCTGCCAGCGGACCTCCCCTGGCACGCTCCTCCGGTTGAGGAAACGGGAAGGTGCCGGTAATTGACCTGGTTTTTTCTTCTATTATCTTTTTCACCGCCGGGAAAGGAGAGATACACTCATGACCAGGGGAATAGTTCTGTTTATCGTGGCTGCTGCCGCCGTTTTCCTGGGCCTCTCCCTGGTAATCGAGCCCCTGGAGTTCTGCGATGCCCCGGGTGTCATAATAGTGTTCGGCTGCACTGTCATCTTGCTGTACATCTCTTTTCCACTGTCGGACATACTTCAAGGGGTGGGCTTTGTTTTCTCGGGCAGGAAAGAAATCCCGGCGGGGAAGTACTTGAGGCTGACACGGCTTTATCAGGCGGCTGGGGACTATTTCCTGTATTGCGGCGTGCTGGGCATGCTGATCGGCTTCGTGATGATGTTGCAGACCATGATCGATTTCAGCGACCTGGGGCCTCTGCTGGCCCTGTCGCTGATTACTGTCCTTTACGGGGTCGGCGGCAAGCTGTTTACCCTGCTCCTGCTGCACAAGCTGAGCCTCTGCGCGACGGACGGGGAGCAGGACGGGCAGAAATCCCACCGGACCCCGGCGGCGTTCATTGTCTCGCTGGTGCTCTTCTCGCTGGTGATAGTGCTCGGTATTACCCAGTCAGGGGAGCTGGTCTCATTCTATGAGCCGGCCGCGGTCCTGATCGTGGCTATCGGCTCGCTCGCCCTGGCCC
>JAFGTO010000422.1 GCA_016934095.1 Candidatus Glassiibacteriota bacterium | reverse complement strand
GGGCCAGGGGATACAGCTCCTCGGTCATGCCGGACTACCGCAGCAGGTTCCTCGGTTTCCGGGTATGCCGGAGCTCCGGCCGGCAAGAGACCTCCCGGGCGGCAGCCGGCAGCGGCTGGTCCGAGCCTTATAACCGGGTCCCCGAGGGATTCGCGGGCAACACCGGCGGCCTGGCCTCGCTGGTCGCGGGCCCGCAGGGAAAGGGGACTGTCTCGCCGGAGGGCTGGAGCGCCAAAAGGAAGCTCCTGCAGCAGAAGTGGGAAAAACTCCTCGGCACGCCCGGCCTTCCGCAGCCCACGCCGGCCGCCAGGACCGTGAGCACTTTCCGGGAAGACGACTATACCGGCCGGCTGATGTACCTGCAGGTGGAGCCGGACTTCTGGGAGAAGATCTTGCTGATGGTCCCGGACAAGCCGCTGGCCCGGCCGGCCCCGGTGGTGATCGTGCCCTATTATGACGTGGACACGCCCGCGGGCAGGAACCTGGGAGGCAGGAGTCTCATGCCGCTGGGAGTGAGGGCGTTCGCCTACCTGATGGTCCAGCAGGGGTACGTGGCGGTGGCGATCAGGTGGTACGGGGAAAGCTACGGAGAGAACTACGCCGAGGCCGTGGCCAACCTCAAGCTCAGGCATCCCGGCCTCACCGGGCTGGGCAAATGGGTCTGGGACGCCCGCAGGCTGGTCGATTACCTGTGCACCCTGCCCGAGGTCGACAGCGGCAGGATCGGGATCATCGGCCACTCCCTGGGCGCGAAGCTGTCGCTCTACGCCGCGGCTGCGGATGAGAGGATCTCCGCGGTGGCGGCCTCCGAGCCGGGGATCGGGCTGGAGTTCTCCAACTACGAGGACTACTGGTACCTCGGCGACAGGATCCGCCAGGCCGGCAAATCGACCGACCACCACGAGCTCCTGGGGCTGATCGCGCCGCGGCCGTTCCTGCTGATCGGCGGCGACAGCGCGGACGATGACAGGAGCTGGTACTATATCAACTCGGCCAGAGAGGTCTACAGCCTCTTCGGCAAGCCCCTGAACATAGGGTATTTCAACCATCGCACGGGGCACACGCCCACGCCGGAAGCGGTCAGGCTGGCCGTGGATTGGCTCAGGCATTTCCTGGACAGGAGATAGGTATACTGGGACTTTTGGGTTTCGCTCGCAGGATAGGTACGGTCGCAGCTCACTGGGTCATTCCGCTGGTCGTCTGCCCGGCGTTCCAGGCCGCGGTGCAGGGCCTGGCAAGCCCGCCGGAGGGTTCCCTTCCCCCTTCTGCATCTGAGGAGCGGACCGCCCTTCCCGGGCAGTCCGCCGGCCCGGAGATCGACATCTACGTGCGCTTTACCCGGCAGCCCGTGCGCATCGACGGGAAGCTGGACGACCCGGCCTGGGAGGACGCCGAGCCTTACCTGGCGCACTTCTACCAGCAGGAGCCCCTGGACCGGGAACCCTCCGGCGAGCAGACCGAGGTGAGGGTGCTGCAGGACGGGCACAACCTCTATTTCGGTATCCAGTGCTACGATTCCGAGCCGGAGAAGATCTTCGCCACGGTCAAGAAGCGGGATGGGAGTTTCCTGAGCGATGACGCCCTGGAGCTGCTGATCGACACCTTCCGCGACCGCCGGAACTCCTATGCTTTCGGCACCAACCCGTTCGGGGTCAAAGTGGATGCGATCATCAGCGACGAGGGCAACCACATCAACAAGAGCTGGGACTGCATCTGGCAATGCAAGACCTCCCTGAACGACCGCGGCTGGGCCGTGGAGATGGCGATCCCCTTCAAGTCGCTCAAGTACAAGAAAGGCAGGCCGGTGGACTGGGGACTCAACATCACCCGTGAGATCAAGCACCGCAAGGAGGTCACCTACCTGGTCCCGGTGCCCAGGGGCCTGGGGCATAACGGGAAATTCAAGGGATCTCTCTTTGCAGCCCTCAGGAATATCAACACTCCCGACTACAGCCTGAACCTGGAATTCATGCCCTACCTGACCGCAGGCAGGACCTATGTCTACCGGCCCCGGGACTCGGACTCGGAGCTGGACGGCGGCCTGGACGTGCGCTACCACGCCACCCCGCAGCTTACCATGGACCTGAGCTACCGGACCGATTTCGCCCAGGCCGAATCAGAGGAAGAGATAATCAATGTCACCCGTTTCAACGTGAACCTGCCGGAGAAAAGGGAGTTCTTCCTGGAGAGCGCCGGGCTCTTCAAATTCGGCTCGGACATCTCTTCCGGCGGCTCGCTGGTGGGTGCCAGGTCCCAGTCGGAGTTCATGCTGTTCAATTCGAGGACGATCGGGATTGTCCGGGAGCAGAGGGTCCCCCTTTACGGCGGGGCGAAAGTGGCGGGCAGGATCGGCAGGTACTCGCTGGGGGTGATGAATTTCCAGAGCCAGAGCGCCGTGCTGGCGGATGGCGCCGGGGAGCCTTCCACCAACTTCACCGCGTTCAAGCTGAAAAGAGACCTGTTTACCAATTCCAACATCGGCCTGATGGTCCTCAACAAGCAGTCGTCCCCGGATGCCTACAACCGGACCCTCGGCGGCGATGCCTTTTTTGCCTTTTCGCCGGAGCTGATCGCCAATGGCTCGCTGGCCAGGACTTTCTCGCCCGGAGTCGGCGCCGGTGAATGGGCCGGAGATGCCGGGGTGATCCTGAACAAGGACTGGGTGGATGTCTCCCTGCGCTACACCCATGTCGACACCCTGTTCAACCCGGAGATGGGGTTCGTGGAAAGGGGCAACGTGCGCAGCACGGATGCTACGGTCAGCCTCACCAGGTGGATTAACAACGATGTCCTGAAAAGCCTCTCCCTGATCAACGACCTGGAGTACAAGACCGACCACCACAATACCCTGGTCTGCCGCGAGAACAGGGTCAACTTCTGGGCCACCCTGGCCAGCGAGGACTTCTTCTACTACGGGCTGCACCGCAGGTATGACTTCCTTCCCGGCGAGGATTTCATCCGGGAGATCAGGCTCGACCAGGGGGCCTACCTCGGCTACCACCACCACCTCGAGTTCAGGTCTTACCGGGCCAGGCCGCTTGCCGGCAGCATACATTACCGCTGGGGCGACAGCTACGACGGCAAGACCAGGAGCCTGACACTCACCAATAACACCAAGATTTCCAACAGTTTCAACATGGACCTGAGCTACACTTTCAACCGCCTGGACTACAGGAACGGCTCGCTGAGGACACACCTTCTGGCCGGGAGATGGACCTACTCCTTTTCCACCGAGCTGTTCGCCAAGCTCTACCTGCAGTGGAACGACGCCGACAACAAGATTGCCACCAACCTGCTCATCGATTATATCTATAAACCGAGGTGCCATGTTTATCTGGTTTTCAACGAAAACAGGGACACCTTGATCCACCGGGCCAAAGACCGGATGGTCCTGCTGAAACTCACCTACCTCTGGAGCTTGTAAGCACCGGGACCGGGCCCGGAAAAAACGTGCCGCAAAATAAAGGGGCCGGGCTACCTGTTGCCGGGCCGGGTTTGATGACTTAAAATTTTCCAGTGATACAAGGTAAAGGGTATAAACATGCCGAAAGAAAAGGATGTCCTGCCGGATTTCGTGCCCGGGACCCTCGAGCTCGGGGGCATACCTCTTTTCCGGTACGGCAGGAGCCTGAAAGACGAGCTGGAGGGCGGGTATGCGGCCGGGGAAGCGCTTTTCCACTACGAGCTGATGCTGCTGGTGCGCCATTTCGAGAACCTGATCGTGGAGATGAAGTCGCAGAAGTTCGAGCCTGTCCCGGGTTTCAGGTTCACCGGGGCCACGCACTTGTCCCTGGGCCAGGAGGCGGTGGCGGTGGGGGCTATCGGGGCCATCCTGCCGCAGGACTATATCACCTCGACCCACCGGGGCCACGGCCACTCGCTGGTCAAGACCGCCCTGGCCCTGCGCTCCAAGCCGGGGGAGGAGCTTGAAAAGCTCCTGGAGCAGGCGGGGCCCCGCAGGCTCGCAGGCGGTACAGTCGAAGAGCAGGCCTTGAGCCTCCACCTTTTCCGGACCATGGCAGAGCTGTTCGGCAAGGAGGAGGGCTACTGCAGAGGCCGCGGCGGGGGCATGCACATCGCCGATTTCTCTACCGGGCACCTGGGAGCCAATGCCATCGTGGGGGGCAGCTACGCGATCGCCGCCGGGGCCGCGCTCGGGGTCAAACTGCTGGGCGAGGACAGGCTCGTGCTCTGCCTGATGGGCGATGGGGCGGCCAACAACGGTATCTGCCACGAGGCCTATAACTTCGCCACCATGGGCCAGCTCGAAAACGGCGTGCCCATAATTTTCCTGATCGAAAACAACCAGTACGGCATGG
>JAFGTO010000421.1 GCA_016934095.1 Candidatus Glassiibacteriota bacterium | reverse complement strand
CCCTCCGTGCCCGAGGTAGGGTGAGCCGGCTCGAGCACCGTGGTCCCCCAGTAGAACTCGATGCCAAATGATGAATCAACAACTGCGTTTTCAACCGCCAGGTTGATGTAATTGGTCGACCCGGGCCCGCCGAGCGTACCGCTCAGGCTCCAGGTGTGGTCGGTCTCGACAGCATCGGCTAAAATAGAGGCTGTAAAGGGAACCAGTAAACTCAGCAGGCTGAAAAGGATAAAACGGCGCAGACTCTTTGTTGCAGACATACTCCCCCCTTGTTAATCAAGAATAAATGTTCAATATCCATGCCATATAATGATAAAAAGACCGTTTTGCACGTATCACTTTGTCAACAAACAAATTAACGATAAGCGGCGCAAAGCTGCCGCTGCTCTTTTTGTTACCCTGAAAGTAACAATATCATTTGCAAGGCTTGATTATAGTACCTTCCAGGCAACAGTTTGTTCCTTCAGTAACCTCCCTCCGCCCGGGCGGCAGGAAAGAGTTTTCGCTTTTCTGTCGGCAGCTCACCTTTCACCGGGATAGTAACCGGCGACAGTTGGAAATTTGTCAGCATCAGGTTTGATTGCGGTCAATCTCCCCGGGCCAATGATATTGAATTACGCCCTTCACGGCTGAAGACAATGTATTAATTTGAATGATAGTTCCATAGTTTGTCAAGGATACGCGGCATTTTCCTTAACGATTAATAGTTTTTCGTCTCGTATTAATTGAAGACTCCCCTTGAGCCAGGCTGCCGGATCAGGACCTTTTCTCCAGGAACTGGATATCCAGGTCGCCGGAAATAAACCTGGGGTCGTCGATAATGGTCCGGTGGAAATCGATGGTAGTCGGGACCCCAATGATAATGAACTCATCGAGAGAGCGTCTCAGGCGTGCGATGGCTTCGCTGCGGTCCCGGCCGTGCGCGATCAGCTTGGCCAGCAGCGAATCGTAGAAGGGGGGGACGACATAAGAGGCGTAAATGTGGGTATCGACCCGGATCCCGGGTCCTCCGGGCGGATGGAAAGAGGTGATCACCCCCGGGCAGGGCCTGAAATCATGCCTGGGGTCCTCGGCGTTGATCCTGCACTCTATGGCGTGCCCGTTGAACTTCACCTTGCCGGCATCAAAAGAAAACCGCTCTCCGCCCGAGACAGCCACCTGTTCCTTGACCAGGTCAAGGCCGGTCACCATCTCGGTCACCGGGTGCTCGACCTGGATCCTGGTGTTCATCTCCATGAAATAGAAGTTCATGTCCTTGTCGAGCAGGAACTCCACCGTACCGGCTCCGACATACTCGATCAGCCGGGCCACTTCCACGGCGCACTCACCCATTTTCCTGCGCAGGGCCGGAGTCATTGCCGGGCAGGGGGATTCCTCGATCAGTTTCTGGTGCCTGCGCTGGACCGAACAGTCGCGCTCGCCGAGGTGGACCACGTTGCCGAACCGGTCGCCGAGGACCTGGAACTCGACGTGTCTCGGCCTGATCAGGTATTTTTCCAGGTAAAGGCCGGGGTTGCCGAAAGCGGATGCCGCCTCGGAGCTGGCCACGGCGAAAGCCCTGGGCAGGTCTTTCTCATCGTGCACCACGCGCATGCCCTTGCCGCCGCCGCCTGCGCTGGCTTTGATCATTACCGGGTAGCCGATCCCGGCGGCCATTGCCAGGGCCTGCTTTTCACTGTCCAGGATGCTCTCGGTGCCCGGGATGACCGGAATGCCGTGCCCGATCATCAGGGAGCGTGCACTGGCCTTGTCGCCCATCTTGCGGATATTGTCCACGGTGGGGCCGATAAAAACGAACCCGTTATGGGCGCAGATCTCCGAGAACTCGGCGTTCTCCGCCAGGAAACCGTAGCCCGGATGGATGGCGTCCGCATTGGTTATCTCGGCCGCGGCCAGGATCCTCTGCATGTGCAGGTAGCTCTCCGAGGCGGGCCCCCTGCCGATACAGACCTCTTCATCGGCGAAACGCACGTGAAGGCTGTCCCGGTCGGCCTCGCTGTAGACTGCCACGGTGCCGATACCGAGCTCCTTGCAGGCCCGGATGATCCTCAGGGCTATCTCGCCGCGGTTGGCGATGAGAACTTTCTTGAACATGTGCCGGCCGGTTCCCCTCAGGGTTCAATAAGAAAGAGCCTCTGCCCGAATTCCACCGGCTGGGCGTTCTCGACACAGATCTCCCTGATCACGCCTGCGGCCTCGCACTGCAGCTCGTTCATCAGCTTCATCGCTTCGAGGATGCAAAGTGTCTGGCCCACCGAGACGTTTTGCCCCACTTCCACGAAGGATGGAGCGCCGGGACTGGGAGCGCGGTAAAAAGTCCCCACCATGGGTGAGGTAACCACGATCAGCTTCGATTCATCCAGGGCCGGGGGGCCGGAGGCTTCAGCCGGCGGCAGGCCGGCCGCGGCAGGCCTTGCATGCTCCGCTGCCGGAACCGGGACATGGACCGGAACGGCAGGCCCGCTCTTGACTATTTTCACTCTGGTTCCGCCGTCCTCGACCTCAAGCTCGTTGATCTCGCTCTGCTCAACCAGACGGATCAGCCTCTTCAGGTGTCTTACATCCATGGAAACCTCTGCTTGATGTTGGGGACCGGGCCGACTGCAACCGGTCTCATTAGTTCACCCCATCCGGGGAGTGTCTCCCGCAGCCTGCGGGCATCCCTACGTAAGAGGGGAATTTCTGACCCCTTCGGCGGTCGGGTGGCAGGGCCTTTGCGCCCGCCCCCCTGACAGAGGGGAAACACCAGGTGTGTAAAATTACCGGGCCGGAGGAATCTCAGACCCGCTCCAGGTATTCGTTCGTGCGGCGGTCGACCTTGATCGTCTCTCCGACCTCGATAAACAGCGGCACGCTGACCGTGGCACCGGATTCCAGCCTGGCGGGTTTGCTGCCTCCGCTGGCCGTGTCCCCTCTCACTCCCGGATCGGTCTCCATAACTTTCAAATCCACGAAGAAAGGCAGCTCGATCCCGAGGATCTTTTCGCCCTGGAAAAGGCCGGTAACCTCCAGGTTCTCCTTGAGGTATTTCACCTGGTCGCCGAGCGTGTCTCCGGATACAGGAAACTGCTCGTAACTGGCAGTATCCATAAAATAGAAAAGCTGGCCGTCGCTGTACAGATACTGCAGGAGTCTTTTCTCGAGCCGCACTTCGGATACTTTTTCACCAGCCCGGAAAGTCCGGTCTACCACCGCACCGGTCAGCACGTTTTTCAGCCTGGTCCGGACAAAAGCGCCTCCCTTGCCCGGTTTCACATGCTGGAACTCGACAATGGTCATCAGCCCGCCGTCGGTCTCGATCACCATACCGTTCCTGAAATCAGCAGTAGAAGCCAAATTTCTCCTCCTTCAACTTCATGCGTAACCCGTTTTCCCGAACTGGAAACCTGCGTGCATTCCCGCGGCCTGTGGGGGGGGGCTTCGACCCGGCGGCGCCCGATTGCCCGGCTAAGCTCCGATCGCTTCGAGGAGACCCTCCACCGCCAGCTCATACCCCAGCGGCCCGAAACCGCAGATCACTCCCACTGCCTTGTCTGACAGGGTGGAGCTGTGCCGGAACCCCTCGCGGGCGAAGACATTGGAAAGATGTACCTCGACAAAAGGGACCGCGGCCGCCAGCAGGGCATCCCTGATCGCCACACTGGTATGGGTGTAGGCCCCGGCATTGATGACCAGGCCCTCGGCCCGGCCGCCCAGGCCCTGGATGTGGTCGATCAGCCCGCCCTCGCTGTTGGATTGGAAAAAGGTAAGACTGCAGCGGCCGCCGAAACGCTCCTCGAGAGCCTGCTGGATCGCCTCGAGGGATACCCGGCCGTAGATCTCCGGCTCTCGTCGGCCGAGCAGGTTGAGGTTCGGTCCGTTAATTACCGCGATTTTTTTCATCGGGCCTCCGGCTTGTATATGTCGCCGAGCCAGCGTTCCAGGGACTCCAGGTATTCTTCCGGCTGAGCGCCCCAGCTCTGTGTGCTTCCGTCAGCACCGGCCGCCGGTCCGCCGTAGTCTTCCCCGCCCAGGAGCTGGTTGAAAATCTCGGCGACCCGCCCGGTAAGCTCATCTTCCGCCGCGGTTCCACCGGCCGGGCCCGGAGCCAGGGGCTCCTCGAGCTCCATCGTTTCCTCGGCCGGACCCTCATCAGCCGGCAGGAACTCTTCTTCGACCGGGGCGCTTTCGCGCCCGGCCGGCGGAGCGGCGGCAGGCTCGGGTTTGCCCGGCCGGGAACCGATTTCCGCCAGGGTGTGACTGAGAGCCTCGTTCTCCGGGTCCTCTTCGAGCAGCTTTTCGTAGATCCTTCTCGCCCGGTCGAAATGCCCCTGGAGGCGGTAGATGTCGGCCAGGGTGTGGGTGATAAAGACTTCTCCCGGCTGTTCACGGTCGAAAGTCAAATCATCCTCCAGCCTCGGGGTTTCGACTTGTGCAAGCGCTCCCGATGAGTCCTCCTGCTCCCGGGGCTGGTCTTCCCTGCCGGCCAGGTCCTGCTCGAGACCTGCAATGGCCTGGGAGAGCTCTTCATCCTCCCCATCGAGGACATAAGCCTTGCGGTACAGGGAGAAAGCCTGCCCGGTGTCGCCCCGCTCCTGTGCCAGAGTGCCGAGAGATTTCAGGGCGAGGAAATTACCCGGGTCAGCGGAGATTATCTCTTCGAACAGGCTTGCGGCTTCTTCTCCGCGGTCCAGCTCGGCCAGACACCTGGCCATCAGCACCCGGGCTGCGGAAAAACCGTGGTAGGTCTCCAACCCTTTACGGCAGAGTTCGAGCGCTCGCTTAAATTCGCCAGCACGAGCCAAGGCATCGGCCAAAGGCAGAAACAAGCGGGACTCGGGAGCTTCGGCAAACCTCTTCTCAAGCTCGGCTATTTCTTCCTCTAGTTCCATCTTGCCCGCAATCCGAACTTTTTATTACTGCAGCACGGCGTAATCAATCCGGAAAACGAATGCCCGGACTATTTTCTGTAAGTTTAGCATAATAGAGGCATACAGCCAGAAAGTCAATGTTTTCATTCGGTTCGCCGTTTCATCCCGCAGTTCCGGTTAAATAATTCTTGCTTTTTATCTTTAATAATTATAATATTCTTAGCTTTATTAAACTATTTCGAATCTCTTGGTTCAACCAACTGCGATCTGCGAATCCAGCAAAGAATTCCGCCGGCCCGCCGGATAATCTATTATCAGGAAGGATCGTCCAGCCATGATGACAACATTCCGTGATAACATGAAGGTTATTTTCTTCATTCTGATCATCTTCTTTGTCGGTTGGATGGCATTTACCCTCACCGGACTGGACGACTGGCTAGTCCAGCAGAACCGCCAGGAGGTGCGCGGCATGAAGTACGCCGGTACGATAAACGGCGAGCCGATAAACCGCGAGCAGTACCAGCAACTGGTACAGAACCAGGTTACCATGGTTTCCAACCAGCGGGCAGGCGCGGGCCTCTCGGCCTGGGAGGCCGATCAGATCGCCGAACAGGTCTGGTCGGACCTGATCACCGAGCAGGTGCTGAAAGACGTCTACCGGGACCACCGGATCGTGGCTTCCAGCAGCGAGGTGGTGGAATATATCAGGACGACCCCCCTGCCGGAGCTGCGGCAGGCACCGGAGCTTCAGACCGACGGACGTTTCGATTTCGACAAGTACCACGCCCTGCTGGCCAACCCGCGAGCCCTGGGACTGGTGTTGGAACTGGAGCGCGATGCCCGCGACAAAATACACAATACCAAGCTGTTTCTCGATATCACCTCGATGTATAAGCTGACCGATGCTCAGCTGGTCCGGATTTTCAAATCCCGGGAAGACAAGGTGCGGGTGAGTTACGTTCATTTCCCCACCGATTCACTGGTCCCGGACAGTGAAGTCGAGGTCGGCGAAGAAGAGATAGAGAGCTATTACCGGGAAAATCCCGACCGCTTCAAGCGGCCGGAAATGGCAGCCATGTCTTACATTGTCTTTCCGGTCATCCCCGGTGCGCAAGACACGGCGGCGGCCGTGGACACCCTGGAAATGGTCCTGGAGCGCCTGGAGAAAGGGGAGCCCTGGGACAGCCTGGCCGCTCAATTCTCCCAGGACCGCCTGGCCTCAAAAGGCGGAGACCTCGGCTGGTTCGCCCGCGGCGATTATGCCGACTCGCGGATGGCGGACCTGGCATTCTCACTCCGCGCCGGAAAAACTTCCCAGCCTGCAGCCACGGATGCCGGGATGCTGATCCTGAGGGTCGACAGCACGCGCTGGAGCGCCGGGAAACGGGAGGTCAAGGCACGCCGGATAGTACGCCTGATCGAAGCCGGGACCGCGACAGTCAAGGAAGTCGGCACCAGGGCCAGGGCCATGCGCATGCTCATGCGCGACACCACCAGCTCTTTTACCGAAATCGCCGCGGACAGCGGGTTTGTTACGGACAGCACCGGCCTGTTCTCCCTGGGCTCGCAAATCCCTCAACTCGAAGTGAACCGCGAGCTGATAGATTTCCTCTACGGCAGCAAGGTGGGCTCGATCAGCTACCCGATCACTACTTTCAGCCGCGGGGAAAACGACGGCCGGATGATAATCCTGGCCCGCCTCGACCAGCGTAAGGAAAAAGGCGAAGAGCCTCTCGGGGAAGCCTCCGCAGAAATCAGGGGCCGACTGATGCTGGAGAAGAAAAAAAGTATCGCCGCGGACAAAATCGACCAACTGATGATCGACTACGACAGCTACGACAACCTGGAGATGTTTGTCGGGGCGATCGGCTACGCGCTGAATACGCCACCGGAGTTCACCCGTGCCACCGGCCTGCCCTTGATCGGCCGGAACAATGCCTTTATCGGCGCGGCGTTCGGCCTGCCCGTGGGCTCGAAAAGCCAGTTGATCGAAGTGGATAACGACTTCTACCTGCTGGAAGTCCTCGATCGCACCGAGGCCCAGATGGAGGATTTCGAGAAAGACCGCGAGGCCCTCGCCAACCAGATGCGTAACGTAATGATGCAGACTGTCTATTCCCAGTTCAACAAGGAACTCTTCGAAAAAACCAAGATAGAGGACCTTCGCCGCCTGCCTGCTCCTGACTCTCTGGAGCAGGCCAGACTCTGAGCCGGCCGGAGCCACGGGCCGCAGAACGACAGTCAACTCAACACCAGATAACGCTATGGCAATCACCAAGAGTTACTATAAAAACCTGCTGAACAACCTCCACGACGGCATGCTCTGTGTAGACCTGGACCGTAAAATCACCTTCTGGAACAAAAGCGCGGAGCATCTTACCGGGTTCAGCGAAAAAGAGGTGCTGGGCAAGGACGCCTCAGAGGAGGTAATGGTCCATTTCGATGAACAGGGCAGGCGCAAAAAGGAAACTATCTGCCAGCTCGGGCAGACCATGGCGGACGGCAAACCCCGCAAGACCGAGTTCTTCTTCAAACACCGGCAAGGGCATTTCATGCCTGTGCTGGCCCGGATCTCGCCGATCAAGGATTCCCGGCAGGGGATTTCCGGAGCGGTGCAGGTTTTCAGCGACAATACCTCTGAAATCGAGACGCAGCGGGCAATCGACCAGTTGGAGAAACAGGCCCTGATCGACCCCCTCACCGGGCTGGCCAACCGTCGCTACATCGACAAGGTCCTCGACAACAAAATCGATGAGACACACCGCTACGGGCTCAGGTTCGGCCTGTTGTTCATCGATATCGACCATTTCAAGACGATCAACGACACTTACGGCCACCAAGCGGGAGACCTGGTGCTGCAGACCGTGTCCAATACGATGTCGAACGTAATCAGATCCTCGGATATCCTCGGCCGCTGGGGAGGAGAGGAATTCGTGGTGGTTGTCTTGAATGTCCAGGAGAAACAGTTGGCGGCGGTGGCGGAAAAAATGCGGGAGAGTGTGGCAAAGACCCGGACTGAATACAAGGGCCGTCAGATCGAGGCAACTATCTCGCTGGGGGCGGCCATTTCCAAACAGAACCGGAAAGACACCAAGGAGGACCTGCTGAAAAGGGCGGACGACCTGATGTACACCAGCAAGCTCAACGGCCGCAACCAGGTGTCGACCGAGCTCCGCAAATAGCCTGGTTCCCCCGGAGGGCCGGTTCCGGCATTTCAGATGAAAGACTTGAAAAGGTAGTAAGCGATAAACAGCCCCAGGATGCTCACCAGATTAACCTTGATCACCAGGGGACCCAGGGTGAGGGCCACGATCAGCAGGTCAATCGAGAACGGTCCGAAATTGCCCACCACCGAGGTGAGGAAAAAGTCCTTGGCCACCCCGTCCGGCATGACCGAGGAGAGCATCTCCCCCAGATAACCCCCGGCCAGCATTCCTATCACCAGCACAACGGCATAGGCGGATAGCTTCTTGCGATACAATGTGGAGCCCTCCTTTCAGGGCCTGGAACCGGCAGCAGAACCCGGTGGTCTGTCCGTCTCCCGCCCTGACGAAACCAATCTTCCCGAGGCCAGGACCGGCACGCGCCGGCAAAGATGGTAACTGCTGAAGCCTACGAAACACCCGTAGACCAGGCTGAAAAGTATTACCAGGGGCCAAAGCAGGCCGATCAGCTCCCGGTCGGCCAGCGCGAGACAGATGAGCCCGAGCTGGGTGAAGTTATGCGCCAGGGCGCCGAGAACGCTCACCCCGATAAAACCGAGCACCGGCATGGCCCAGCGCGCGGCCTGGGCCATCACCAGGAACGAGACCACGCCCCCGGAAAAACTGAGCAGGAAAAAAGGGCTGAACAGTCCGCCCCGGAAGATCGAGCCGACCACGATCCGCATCAGGTGCACCGCCAGCGCCACCCGCCAGCTTACACAGACCAGCAGTGCCAGGGTAACGATATTGGCCAGGCCCAGCTTGATCCACGGCACCGGCTTGGGGATCGCGGAGTCCAGTACGAACAGCACCAGCTCGAAAACCGTGGCCAGGGCTACCAGTGCCAGCATTTCGGTCCGGCGGCGGATTTCCCGGGGACTCTGAGATACGTCCAAACGATAGATCCTGCAAAAATGTCCCGCTAACGGGTCATGGAATCCAGTTGCTTCCGGTTTTCACGCGGCGGCAGCGGATCTTCGATTCGAGCCAGTAAATGGCTGGGCGCACAGACCAGCACGGCCCCCCGGCGGCTGATCGACCCGGATTTCTCGCAGATCTTCTGCGGGCAGGGGGCGTCCCTGAAACTCACCGCGCCGCCTGAGATCTCAATCCGGACCGGCCCCAGATAACCGTCAACCGTAAAACTGGTATCGGATGCGAGGTCGTAGCGGCCGACAACTTCTTTCTCGAGCTGGACCACCAACTGCAGGCCGGCATCCCGCCCGGGACAAGGAAGCTTGAGCCAGCGGTAACTATAAGCCGACACAGTCAGCACTCCCAGGCCTACTATCAACAACAAGTCCGGGGTGGTAAAAAGCGGTGGGAGCCTGAAAGCCCGCTGCATCTGGACCTCGCGCCTTCTTCCGGGCTAGGGTATCGGTATCCCGTCCAGGTCCGGTGTCATGAACCGGAGAAAGCTCCCGGTGGCCCGGTAGGCCAGGGGCGAGCTTTCGGACTGGCTGTCGACCCGGTAGACAATCAGGCCGCAGAGGCCCTGTTCTTCCATCAGCTCGAGGCCGCGCCCGGGCCCCAGCAGGACCAGGGTGGTGGCGACAGCATCCGCTTCCAGGCATTCGGCGCCTACCACGGAGGCGCTGACCACTCCCTCGAAGGCCGGGTATCCGGTCCGCGGGTCCAGGATATGGTGGTAGCGCCGGCCTCCGGCAAAGAAATAGTTCTCGTAATCGCCAGAGGTGGCTACGAACATTCCATCGGTCAGCTCCAGCACGCCCAGATGGCTGGATCCGGACCGCGGGTGCTGGACTCCCACGCGCCAGCTCTTGCCGTTGGAGCCCGCTCCCAGTACGCCGATCTCGCCGCCTAGGTTGACCAGGGCATTTCCGACACCTGCGTCCCTGAGCACGGCAATGGCCCGGTCCACGGCGTAGCCCTTGGCGATCCCCCCCATCTCCAGGCGGCCCGTCCGGCCGCCTAGCCTGGCTGCACGGCCACTGTCCACCAGAACGATCCCGGCCGACAGGTCGCTGGAATCCAACAGCGCCCGGATTTCCAGGCTGTCGGGCAGCCGGGCCCCGGTGCTCTGGTCATTGAAGCCCCAGAGCCGGACCAGGTCGCCGAGCGCCGGGTCGAAGAGGCTGTCCGAGAGCCGCCCGATTCTCAGGGCGGCGGCAAGCACCACTGACATGTCCCGGCTCAGGGGCACAGCTTCCCTGCCGCCGCGCGAGGCATTGAGGCGGTTCAGCTCGCTTTCGGGGTTCCAGGGATCGAAAACCGCGTTGACCCGCGCAACCTCATCGCATACCAGT
>JAFGTO010000420.1 GCA_016934095.1 Candidatus Glassiibacteriota bacterium | reverse complement strand
CTGAGAGTGATAGGTGAGAAGCTTGCTCTACAGCCCGGAATCTCCAAATGGAAAAGCCGCTGAAATATTAAATCAGCGGCTTTTTTCGAGCTTTTTGTGTGACAGTTGGAAAAATCACTTCGTCTGACAAATATCACACAATCCAGCAAACCCTTTTTAGATCTGGTTGCCCGACCAGGATTCGAACCTGGAAACTCCTGATCCAGAGTCAGGCGTGTTGCCAGTTACACCATCGGGCATATAGTCTGGTTGAGGGCCTGAAATTTAAAGATAATAAAAGCCGTTGTCAACCTTGATGTTATCTTCGTTCACAGCGGCAGGATCATGGTCAGACCAATGGCGTCCGGATAAGCCGCTCACTCGAGCTGCTCGACGTCATACTTCAGTACCCAGCCTTTCTGGCTTTTTCCGGGCACTGTAACGTTGTACCAGCGATCGGTGGTTTTATTCAGAAAGAGGATATCCCCCTCGTTTATAGTAGCCAGCTCAGCGCTTGACAGAGACATATCCTTGTAGAGCGTGACGGTTTTCTTTATTACCTTGAGTTTGATCCCGTCTTGAGGGGGCGGCTCCTCAGCGGCGCCGGAGTGCTGCAAGCCTGCCGGAGGAGACTGGGACACCGGCGGGTTTTGGGCCAGGGCATCGGGATTGTAGCGGAAGAACCGGAACCCCGACGGGGTGCTCCAGAGCCCGACCATCTTCTCCGCTTTGTCGAGGACCGCGATCCGGGCGACAAGCTCTCCCTCGCTGTTAAGGCTCCGGCTTTGGATATTCACGCTCCCCCTAGCACCGATAATTTTTTGATTGTAGTTATTTTTGCCCGGATTGACAGAGTCGTCCTCCAATGGTGAAATCTCCAGTACCACGCCTTTCACCCCGTCAATAGCGCTCACGTCCCAGGTGACGGTGGCCACCGTGTCTTTCACGCTTACCTCGGGAGGGGGCGGTATAATAAGTTCATTCGCTTTCTCGGGGGGTTGCTCCAGTTGAGGGGTTGCATCCTTGACAATCAGGGTTTCGGGGTCCGACCAGCATCCGATGAAATCTCCCTGGGGGCTGATCGCGCCTACCCGGAAAAGGTAGGCCCCCGGTCCCGGCAGGCCCGAGACATCACCGTTCCACCTTCCGGAGATTTTACCGAGTCTGGGGTTGTAAAAGCACTGGTTTATCAGGTCGGGCTTTTTCCCGTTGGGGTTGGCAAACTCCTCGTCAGGCTTGGAGATTTCCACTGCTGCATCCCTGGCCCCCTCCACGTTTGAGACATCCCAGCGGATGGTATATTGCGGGTTGTCGAGGGCCACCTCTTTCGGCTCGATGTCCGGCTTGTTGG
The DNA here is from genome assembly GCA_016934095.1 of Candidatus Glassiibacteriota bacterium. Lineage (GTDB taxonomy): Bacteria > Gemmatimonadota > Glassbacteria > GWA2-58-10 > GWA2-58-10 > JAFGTO01. Next base: position 4,702 of record JAFGTO010000420.1, on the reverse strand, counting down.
CGATGGTGTTGACATTGTTGTAGACCACCACCAGTTCGGTCGCATCGCTGAATTTACTCATGAAATTTTTTTCCGCATCCAAGGCGGCCACCCGGAAATAGTAATTCCCCACGCCTTCGAGCTGCAGCGCGCTGCCTGCGCGCTTACCGGCAATGGTGAGCAGGACGTCCGGACTGTAGAAGAGCTGGTTATCCTCATCCACCACCATGCCGTTGGGGTTGCGGAATTTCTGGTTGGCGTGGCTTATCTCCAGGGACACTCCCCTGGCTCCCAGTATATTTGACACGTCCCATTCAAGGGTGTACTGCGGGGCGACAACGCTGATCGTATCCGGTGTCAGTTTAGGGGGATTGGCTACGATCGTGCGGTTGCTGCTGGCGCTTTCCTGCGCTCTCTGGACGTCGAGGCGCCATTCCCGGCGGTCCAGTCTTGCCGAGGCCGGCAGGTCCTGCTCCTGCTGCTGTTTTCTGGCGTCGGCAACAGCTTTTTCCTGTTCAGCCACTTTCTGGCGAAGCTTCATGGCTTCTTCGCGCATGCTCGAAGTGGACTTTTCCACCTCTCCGTAAATCCGGTTTCTTTGCTGAGGATTAAGTGCCTGGACCAGGTTTCCCGGGTCTTCCAGCACGTCGCGCACCTGGCTGTTGAGTCTGGAGAAAGCGGCGGGATCGACCATCTGGTCCCTGCTGAGATTGCGCAGCATGTTTTCCATCACTGCGTTAAGCTTAGTCTTGACCTTTTTGCCGTTGTAGTTGCTGGCATACTGATTGTCTTCCAGCATACTGTTCAGGTTGCCTTGCATCTGCAGCATCATGCGCCTGAGACTTACCTTGCCGCCCAGGTCGTCATCCGCCCGGAAAAGGTCCTGGCTCCTGGCCGCTTCCTCCATCAGCTGCTGGGAAGCCTCCTCATCGTCGATCATGGTCATAGTATTGGTTATAATCTCGTATAACGGGTGGCGGGTGTCGAGCCCCTCGATGATCATCTCCAAAACCCTCCGGGCCTTATCCAGCCGTTTCTCCTTACGGTAGAACCTGGCCAGGTCCAGGAAGGATTCGACGTTGTCCTCCCCTTTGTCGACATCTTTCTGGATCGACAGTTCGATCGAGCTGAATACATCCAGTTTATCTTTCTGAACCAGGTCCAGGGCATCGGTCATCACCAGCAGGTCATAGTTGGTAAGCTTCTTGTCCCCGTCCGCATCGCAGGTTTCAACTTCCTTCTCCGGCAGCGAGAGGTCGAGAAAGACAGCCCGGCCGAGCTGGATCAGGTCGAGCATGTCGAAACCACCGTCGCCGTTCAGGTCGCCGGTGGTGATCAGGCTTTCAGTCGCCGGCTCCTGGGCCCGTGCCGTGCTGAAAGCGCCGAGGGAAATCGCCAGCAACACTGCCCAGACAGGCATAAAGCGGGGAACAGCCCGGTGAGGGGGAAGCATGGGGATGTGTACAGCAATCGCCTTCATTTTTCCTCCCATCCGCCGGGGACGGAAAAAAAGAAGGAGAGTAAGATTACGTTCACTAGTTAATTATAATCACCGGCAGAGAAAAAATCCATATCAGCAGGCCGCGCTCTCCGGCCGCGGCCCATGGCACCGGATTTCAGGCCTGGACCGGTATTAATTACCGCGGATGCCTTCAAAACGCTCCAGTGCGGCACCGAGGCGGTCCAGCACCAGGTCCCGGCCCATAAGTGCCATAACTTCAAAAATACCAGGACTTACATCCATACCGGTAAGTGCCACCCGCAGTGGATGGATCAATTTGCCTGCAGAGACATGCAATTTTTCTGCCAGAGTCCTCAGGAGTTCTTCCAGTGAGTTTTCACTCCAGTCAGTCGTTTTCTGCAGCTCGTCCGCCAGGGCGCTCAGCAGCCCGGCTGCGCCGGGTTTCCAGTGCTTGTCCACTGCTGCCTGATCGTATTCCAGCTCGACCGGAAAGAAATACCTGGAGCGGGGCAGCAGGTCGCTTGTCAGGCGGCAGCGCTGCCTGACCAGGTCGAGCACTCGCAGCAGGTAGTCTTTCTCAGGGGGAGCAGAGTTTTCAGCGATCAGTCCTGCTGCGAGGAATTCTTCTTTGACCAGGTCGAGCACCTCTCCGGCGGCCATCCGGGAAAGGTACTGGCCGTTCATCCAGAGGAGCTTGGTCTGATCGAAGACCGCGTTCCGTTTGTTTATACCCCCGAGGGAAAAAAGGTTCACCAGTTCCCGGCGCTCGAGGATTTCCCGGTCTTCTCCGGGCGACCAGCCGAGCAGGGCCAGGAAGTTGAAGACCGCCTGGCTGAGGAATCCCTGCTCCCGGTACTCGACAAGGCCGGTGGCGCCGTGGCGCTTGCTGAGACGTTTTTTATCTGGGCCGAGGATCAGGGGGACATGGGCGAATTCCGGCGCTTCCGCCTCCAGGGCGCGGTAGAGCAGGAGCTGTTTGGGAGTGTTGGAGATATGATCGTCCCCGCGAATGATATGGGTAATCCCCATGTATATGTCGTCGGCTACCACGGCTAGCTGATAGGTCGGGGTACCATCCGAGCGCAGGATGACAAAGTCTTCGAGCTCCTTGTTGTCGAAGCGGACCTCGCCGTGGACCCCATCCCGGAAAGCCGTCTCTCCCGGCGGGATGCGGAAACGCAGCACGTGCGGCTCGCCTGCAGCGGCGCGCTCGGCGGCTGCGGCCGGGTCCAGGGCCAGGCAGGTGCGGTCGTAGATATATGGTTTTTTATGCAAACGGGCGAGCTCGGTCTGTTTTTCCAGTCGCTCCGGTGTGCAGAAACAGCGGTAAGCGGCACCTTTTTCCAGCAGGGCGTGGGCCGCCATCAGGTGGCGCTCCAGCCCACGGCTCTGGAATACTATCTCGCCGTCCCATTCGATTCCCAGCCAACTCAGGCCGTCGAGGATGGCCCCCACAGCCTCGGGTGTGGAGCGCCGGCGGTCTGTGTCCTCGACGCGCAGCAGGAACCTGCCGCCGAGTTTTCGAGCCAGCAGGTAATTGAAAAGCGCGGTGCGGGCCCCCCCGAGATGCAGGTAGCCTGTCGGGCTGGGTGCAAAGCGCATCACCGGGATTTTTTCACTCAAGCGGCCGGTCATTTCCTTTTAGCGGCCTTGACACCGAAGCTGCGCGACGGCTTGAAAGTCGGCACGGAGCGGCTCGGGACCTTGACTTGTTCGCCGGTGCGGGGGTTCCGGGCCATGCGCTCCTTGCGCTGCTTGACTTTAAAAGAGCCGAACCCCCGCAGTTCGATCGAAGTGCCTGCGCTCAGGGATTTACCGATGACTTCCAGAAGTTCATCGAGGACTTTTTTGGTGGCCTGCTTGCTGAGTTTAGTGGAGCCGGCTACCTTTTCTACGAGCTGAGCTTTGTTCACGGACTCTCTCCTTAGGAAGTGAAAGATGTTGTGAGGTGTAAGCACTCAAGCGGGTGATTTATCAAAATGATCATAACCTTTTTTCCGGACCTGTTCAAGGCTGCCGTCCGGTCTCTCGAGGACCATCTTTCCGGTCTCTGCTGTAATGTAACCGATCCTGTGCAGGGTGGCGCAGCGGTTTTTCTTCAGCCGCTCGACCGCACTGTCCAGGGCGCCCGGCGCAGCGGTGAGGCAGAGCTCGTAATCCTCCCCGCCGTGGAGGAAGAAATGTTCGGCGCCAAGACCCAGGGCCTCGGCCACCGAAGCGGCGAATCCGCTCTTCGGAAAGCTTTGGCTGAGGAGCCTTGCACCCGCCTGCGAGGAATCGAGCAGGTGTCCCAGGTCGGCCGCCAGTCCGTCCGAGATGTCGATCATCGCACTCGGGGGGCCTTCCCCGGCCAGGATCAGCGCTTCTTTCAGCCGCGGTGTGGGCAGCAGGAATTTTTTTCTGAGGTGCGGGGCCGGCTCCGGTAATCTTACTTTCGCCGCACCGAGCTCCGCTTCCAGGCAAGCCAGCACCGCGGCAGCATCCCCCGGCCTGCCGGTGACCCAGACCTCATCGCCGGCCGCGGCCCCGGAGCGCAGGACCGCCCGGCCGGCCGGCAGCGTGCCGAACACGGTAACGTTAACCACCAGGGGCCCATCGCCGGAGGTCAGGTCTCCGCCGACCAGGGGGCAGCCGTACTTCCGGCCGGTCTCGATCAGGCCGAGCGCCAGCTCCTCGGCCTCCTGTGCACCCTTGTGGCGGGGCATCGCCACCGCGGCCAGCGCCGCCGCCGGGGATGCGGCCACGGCGGCCAGGTCGCTCAGCGCGGCCGCCATGGCCTTGGCGCCCACCTGGTATAGGCTGAAATAGTCGAGGCGGAAATGCACTCCCTCGACAACCGTGTCCGTGCTGGCCGCGAGCTCCTCGCCGGGGCGCGGGGCAAGCAGGCAGCAGTCGTCGCCCCCTCCCAGACGCACGACCCCGGAAACCGGAACGGTTTCGGCGAACCTGCGGATGTTTGCGATGATCTCGAACTCGCCCAAAGCTTGCCCTGTGTGCGGCTAATGCCTGTTGGCAATCAGCTCGCACCTGCTGAAAAAGAAAGCCAGCTCGCGCTGTGCCGAGGCCTCAGAATCCGAGGCATGGATAGCGTTGTGTCTCTTGTCGGCGGCGTAGAGCTTGCGGACAGTGCCGGGTTCCGCCTCGGCCGGGTCGGTGGCCCCGATCACCCGGCGCAGCTCGGACACGGCATCCTCGCGCTCCAGGGCCATCACCAGCACCGGCCCGGAGGTCATGAACTGCACCAGGGGGTCGAAAAACGGT
>JAFGTO010000419.1 GCA_016934095.1 Candidatus Glassiibacteriota bacterium | reverse complement strand
GTACATGGAGACATTGTCCCAGGTGATCGTGACCTGGTGGTCTCCGGGGATGAGCTTGACATTGGGCGGGAACGGCGCCTTGGCCATCTTGAAATCGGGGTAGAGGGTGTGGGCCAGCATGGCGTTCTTGTAAAGCTGGGCTGCCACGATCATCAGCCCGTCCGGGGTGGTGGCCAGGGAGGGTGGGTCCGAGCCTTGCGGAAAAGCGCAGACCAGGGCGTGGGAAAAGTAGGTGGCCTCGCCCGGGCAGAGGGTGAGGTCGAGATCCCCATAAAGCATAGCTACTTGAAAGTCTGAAGCGTCCGAGATGTCCGGGATCATGGTACCCTTGTGCTCGGGCAGGCGCTGCGGGTCCTGGACGTATTGGTACTCCGGCGCACCGGTGTTGATCAGGTACTTTTTAGTGGCGTTGGCCTGGTAATTACCGGTCCACAGGCCCCAGGTGCCTTCGCCGTTGCGGCCGCGGCATCCGCTGACAGTGGCCAGCGGGGCCTCTACCGAATCCCCGGTTTCAGGGTCGATCATCGGCATGGACTTGAGTACGCAGAAGCCGAACATCGGGGTCCAGGTCCCCGGCATGGCTGCATCGGTAAAGGATTCCTCGAAAGTGAAGAACAACTGGAGGCTGTCTACCCAGGCCCAGCGCTGAGGATTATCATCGTCCCCCAGCCTGGCGCCGAAAGCGTGGGGTCCGAGAAACAGCCCTTCGATATCATAGGGTCCGATTCCCGGCAGGGCGTGGTACATACTCTTGTTCACCAGTTTGTACTCGTGGAAGAGGATGTCCCTGGTCAGGCTGCCGCCGAAAGACATGATCCGCTCCTGGAACTCGAGGTAGGGTGCACTGGCCGAGACATTGTAAGGGCTGTATCCACCCTTGAACCCATCTCCCCACCAGGCGCCGTTGACCGACCAGAGGGTGTTGCCGATGTCCGAGTAGATAACCACCACGTCCTCATCGCTCCTGACAACCGGCTCGCCATTCTCATCGCAGAACTCATCCGGCCAGTCGGCCACGTCCTCCGGCCGGGTGCTGACGTGCAGGCCCCAGGTGTTGCCTTTCCTGGCCACGAGGTCCAGGTCGTTGCGGTAGCTCAGGTCCTCGGGGATCTTGCCGCCGAAAGGCCCGCAGGAGATATACCAGTTGAAAGTCGTATCTTTCGGCGCCCTGGCGTTATACTCTCCGTGGCTGGTGAAAGTCGGCGAGGAGCTGCGGAAGATACCGAAAGAGCTGCCCCGCGGGTACTCCGCGCCTATGGCTCCCTGCTGCCAGTCCGTTATCTGTACATGTACGCCTTCAATCGTTATCGAGCGGGAGATGTTGTTGCCCTTGGTCCAGTACTGGAAATGGTCCGGGTCCAGCGATCGCATGTCCGCCGGGCGCTTGAACTCGTAAAGCTTGTCCTCGACCTCTCCGGACTGCAGCAGATGGTACGGCGTGCAGTAGTTTTTGTTCGACCCGCTGCCGCCATAGACATCCTCGGGACCTGCGCCGGTTCCTGTAGTCGTAGCGAAAGCCTGCGGCGCGACAAGGAAAAAGCCGAAAAAGGCCGCTGAAAGCAGGAGTTTAATTTTTTTACGAGCCATCTTGCCTCCTGAAGTGAACGCCGATTGTTTGAGATCATGCATTTGGGATCATCAATTGAGTAGACCGGCTGCTGCATCCAAGGCTGTACATCGAACCGGGGCCCCGAAGGCGGCCGGATATCACACGGGCCGGGAACAGCTTTCGGTCAAGAAAGTACAGTCGGTAACCGGGGGAATTTTTATATAGAGAAATATTATGACTGTTTCAGAATGAGGTTAATTAGTAAGATATTCCGTTATCATTGGCAAGAGAAAAGATATTTTTGCCTGGAAAACTATTGGAGAAACGAAGGCAGGGCGGACACATGCGTCAGTCCCGACCACAGGAAAACTAAAGCCGGATCTTCGGCCACCCCGGGCAGGGGCTGAAGATCCGGCTTTCGTCATGTCTGAGACCTTACGGGTAAATCTCAACGGCTACCTGACTGCACCGTGTCAGGAGATTTCCGTACAGGCGTTGCGTATCTCCTGGAGGCATTCCTGCATGGCCGGGATGGGATTCGAGGGGTCCGATTCGTACTCGAGACTGAATGACCCCTTGAACCCGATCTCTTTCAGCCTGGTAAGCAGCACGGGCAGGTTGACCTTTCCGCGGCCGACTATCTCATCCACCCACTCCCCTTCCGGGTTGGGCACCATGTCCTTGAGGTGCATACCGTTGATGCGGTCTGCGAACTCCTCGATTACCGGCATGTAGTCGAAGCCGGCGCGGTTGAAATGGCCCAGGTCCGGGCAGAGTCCGATCCGGGTGCTGGTGCCGGCGAGGTGCTCGCGGATCTTGTCCGGGGTGCCCCAGAGTTCATCGTTCGGGCCGTGGTTGTGGATGGCGATCGGAATATCGTACTCCCCGGTAAGGTTATCCAGCAGGGGGATGGCCTCGTATTCGGGTGCCGCGCTGATCGAGAGGACGCCCAGGGTCTTGGCGTAACTGAAAATCTTGCGCAGCTCGGCCTCATCGTTCGGCAGCGCCAGCACGCCGCAGGCATCGATGGTAATGCCGGCGTCCCGGTACTGTGCCACCCTGGCGTTGAGCTGGTCTTCCGGCAGGTCTACCGGCAGGTGGCCGCCGGGCCACAGCTCGACGTGGGCTAATTTCAGGGTCTTCAGCAGCCCGATCACCTCTTCCGTGGACTTGAACTCACGGAAACAGTAGCTCTGCACTCCCATGCGGAAACCGCAGTAGGGCACATCCTCTGGGAAAGCGGCCGAGACCTGAACCGGCTCAGGCTGCGGAGCAGGCGCCGGGCTTTCTTTTTTCCCGCATCCGGTAGCTGCCAGCGAGCCCAGGACTCCCCCGCCGACCGCGAGAAAGTTCCTCCTGGACATCTTCTTTTCATTTTCGGGCATGGAAAACCTCCTGTAAGGAATGCTTGGGGAAAAAGGTTGTCAGGAAACAGAAATCAGGGGCGCCGGGACTTTTTGGCAGCCAGGCTCTGCGTGCTGTCCGCCGGCTCGAGATACTCGACAGTCATCTCGTAGAATCCTTCCGGGTCGCTGGTAACCTTGCCTATGGCCAGGACTTTGAGCCTCAGGTTGTCGAAAACCGTCTGGTAGAACTCGTTCTTGGTCAGGGAGTACTCGCGGCCGTCATCCCGCCTCAGGCCGACCTCGATCACGTTGGTGTATTCATCCCAGTCCCAGGGGATGATCTCGGCAATTACCCTGTCGCCGGGGGGCCGGACCTTTTTCTGGGGCTTGGCCGTGGTATCGGCCGCGGCTTTGGGCTTGGCCGTGGTATCGGCCGCGGCCTTGGGCTTGGCCGGCACGGCCAGCGAGTCCGCCGTCCGGAGTACCGAAGCGGAGTCTGCGGCTCCGGCGGTGGTATCTGCAGCAGTCGATAGCCCGGCGGGCGCGGCTGACGGTTCCGCAGCCTGGGGTGCCGAAGTGGAGTCTGCGGCCCCGGCGGTGGTATCTGCAGCAGCCGATAGCCCGGCGGGCGCGGCTGACGGTTCCGCAGCCTGGGGTGCCG
>JAFGTO010000418.1 GCA_016934095.1 Candidatus Glassiibacteriota bacterium | reverse complement strand
GTCGAGGACAGGGTGGACAGCACCAGGACCCTTTACATCAACTCGGTGCCCGAGGTCAACAACAGCCTGGCCGGGATGCAGACTTTCAAGGTGATGGGACACCTTCCGCTGCTGCTGCACGAGGGGAGTCCCCGGAAAGTCCTGATGGTCACTTTCGGGGGGGGCATAGCCAGCGGCGCCGTGGCCTGCAATCCGATAGATGAGCTGGAGGTGGTCGAGCTGGAGCCGGCGGTAGTGGATGCTTCCCGGGTTTTTGCCCGGGAAAACCGGGGGGTGCTGGATGATCCCCGGATCAGGATCTACCTCGACGACGGGCGTAACCACCTCTCATCCACAGGTAAGCTGTACGACGTGATTATCTCCGATTCAACCAACCCGGCCTCCTCGGACAGTTGGCTGCTCTATACCCTGGAATTCTACCTGCTCTGCAGCCAAAGGCTCGCCCCCGGGGGGATCATGGCCCAGTGGATGCCCCTGCACAGCGGGAGCACGGAGAGCTACTGCGCCATAGTCAAGACTTTCCAGGCCGTTTTCCCGCATACCAGTATCTGGTTCACCAGGGATTATACCCTGCTGACCGGTACTCCCCACGAGCTGAGTATCTCTTATCCGGAACTGGTAGAAAGGCTTTCGGCCGGGCCCATCCGGGAGGACCTGGCTCCCTATTGCCTGGAAGAGCCGCTCGAGCTGCTGGACTGTTTCCTGATGGGGGAGGCCTCGGTGCGGCTGATGGTCGGGAGGGCAAGGATCAGCACGGACGACCTCCCTTTTTACCAGTTGTCGACTGCAGAGCAGAGCGAGCCTCAGGAGATCCTCTCCATGCTGGAGAGCCACCGGGACCGCGTCTTCCCGCTGATCCGGGAACTGGATGGGCCCCAGGCCGAGGCTCTCCAAGACAGCCTGGAGAGTTATTACCGCTCAGAGGGCTTCCTGCTGCGCAGGGATTTCGCCGCTGCCGCAGGGGTCAACCCCTCGAGCTGTAAAATCGGGAGGTTTTACAGGGAATACCTGGACCAGGTACCATATTTCCAGGCCATCGCCGGGTACGACCCGCAGAACTATAACCTGCAGCTCAGAGCCGCCCTGGCCCTGGTAGCGCACCGGGAGTACGCCAGGGCCAGGGAGTATTTCGTCCACCTGCTTACTCTCAGGCCGGATAACCCCTCGAACTATTCCACCCTCGGCAACATCGATTTCTTTACCGGCTCCTATGGGGCTTCGGCGGTCAATTACCGCAGGGCGCTCGAGCTGGACCCCTCGAGGTCGGACCTGCTGGGCCGGCTGGGCATGGCGCTGGCGGCCGGCGACAGTTGTGGGGAGGCGATAGAGGTATTCCGGGAGGCCCTGCAGAGCGACAGCACGGACCTGGTCTCGCTTTTCAACCTCGGGCTGTGCTACAGCCGGATGGAGCAGACCGACCTGGCTGCCGACTGCTACGAGAAAGTCCTGCAGCTGGACCCGGACTATCCAGAGGCGCTGATCAACCTGGGTTCGATCTGCCTGGGCAGGGGAGAGCCTGAAGGTGCGGAGAAGCTGTTCTTCAGGGCGGCCGGCCTGGCGCCCCAGAGTTATTCCGCCTGGAGGGGGCTGGGCATCTCGCTTTTCCGGCAGCAAAAGCACGCCGAGAGCAGCTTGGCTTTCCGCAAAGTGCTGGAGATCGAGCCGCAGGACAGGCTGGCGCAGCAGTTCCTGGCCAGGATAGCGCAACTGCAGCAGGAGTGAAAGCCCGCCGGGACACTCACCGCAGGTCTGCCCAGCGCAGGAAAGAGCCGTCCTCTATGTCTTCGAGCGCACCCGGCAGGCCGGTAACAGGCCCGTAGAAAACGCTTCCGCCGAAAGTGGTAAGGTAGATCATGCCCGCATGGTGCGGGTCCAGGATCGGCCGGTGGCCCCACTTGAAATTGTACCCTCCCAGCTTGCGCCAGGTCTCCCCGCGGTCAGTGCTGCGGAAAGCCGCGCTGTCGAAAGTATTGATAACCACGTTGGAGGGTTTTGCCGGGTCGATTGCGGCCGCGTAGACGTGGGCGCCCTCATAGAAGACCTGCTCCCAGGTCTCTCCGCCGTCAGTGGTGCGGTAGAGCCCCCCGTTGCGCTCCACACGGAGCTCGCTGGACCTGTCGGTCCAGGGCCAGCAGCTCAGGTACATGGTCTGCGGGTCCGCGGGGTCGATAGCCAGGTCGTTGGGCCTGCAGACCCCATCGGGCAGGGCGACCTGCTGCCAGGATTCCGCCCCGTCATCGCTGCGGTAAAGGCCCCCGGGGATCACCTGCCTCTCGGTCCCGTTGCCCACCACCACCACGAACAGGGTCCCATCCTCCCGGCGTGTCAGGCGCCAGACACTGCGGTTTTCTCCCAGGCCGCTGCTGGCCTCGGTCCATCCCGACCCGCCCCTGGTGGACTTGTAGACTCCCACGCCGAAGGCGCAGGTATACAGGGTGCGCGAGTCCACCGGGCTTTCCGGGTCGAGCAGGATGTGGGTATAGGGTGCGTTTCCCGGGACACCGAAGCTGATGTTGCGCCAGGTCTTGCCGCCGTCGGTACTGAAGAAAGGCAGGCCGCGCGCCTCGCTCCAGCTGTCGTTGAACATTTTCATCCGCGGCAGGTCGTGCC
>JAFGTO010000417.1 GCA_016934095.1 Candidatus Glassiibacteriota bacterium | reverse complement strand
GCGGGACGGCCGCTGGACCCTGCCCGGCGGCTGGGCGGACCTCAACGAGTCCCCGGCCGAATCAGTCCGGCGCGAGGTCTGCGAGGAGAGCGAGTTCAGCACGCGAGTGGTCAGACTGCTGGCCGTCTACGATAAGAAAAAGCATACGCACCCGCCGCACCCCTACCAGGCCTACAAGCTTTTTTTCCTCTGCGAGCTCTTGGGGGGGGAGCCCAGGCACAGCCTGGAGACGGACGGGGTGGAATTTTTCGCGGAAGAGGAGATCCCCGAGCTGTCTTCGCCCCGGGTGACCTCCGGACAGATTGCCCGGCTCTTCGAGCTCCACCGCCACCCGGACCCGGCCGCGGATTTCGACAGGCCCGGGGATTGATGCCCCGGCCGGCTTACCTTATAAGAACAAAGGGGGCGACCATGACAAAGCTTTTCTGCCTGCTTGGAGCACTCGTTTTATTGTCCATGATTGATCCTCTGTATTCGCCCGGGGCGCGGGCCGATGAGAGCGCCCGGGAGAAGATCAAGGTCATCATCGACACGGACATCGCCGAGGACATAGACGATATCCTGGTTACCGCCTTTGCCGTGGCCTCGCCGGAGTTCGAGGTGATGGCGATAACCACGGTGGATGGTAACGTGCGTGCGCGCTCGCGGGTGGCCCGGAAGGTGGCCCTGCTTTTCGGCCATCCGGAGATCCCCGTGGCCGAGGGATACGTGCGCGGCATGCCGCTCGAGGACACCACCTACGCCGGCTTCAGCGGGGGAGTCAGGTACGGGGAGGTGGCCCCGGATGAGCAGGGACTGCCCGCGCCCAGCCCGCTGCGGGCGGACAGGCTGATCGCCGGGCTGGCCGAGAAGTACCCGGGAGAGATCAGCCTGGTTACCATCGGCTCGATGGGCAACGTGGGCCACCTGCTGGTCCGCTACCCCGAGGCGGTGAAAAAGCTGAAAAGGATTGTCACCAACGGCGGCAATTTCACCGGTTCCGACAACCAGTCGATCGGCTGGAACCTGCGCTATGACCCGGTGGCCGTGGCCATGACCATCCGCTCGAGGGTGCCCTGGGTGCTGCTGTCAGAAAGCGCTTCCCGCTACGCCTCCCTGAGGGCGGAGGATGTCGGGCGGCTCAAGAGCGCAGGGCTTCCATCCACCGAGCTGCTGGTACAGGCCATCCACTGGTGGAGGACCAACAAGACGGATGCCACCAGTATGCCCCATGTCTCGGACCTCAATGTTTTCGCCTACCTGCTGGGCGGCCGGATCGAGACAACGAGCGGCGAGGTCAGGATCGAAATCGGGCCGGGGGGAACCTTGCCGGGATTGAGGGTCGAGGAAGTCCCCTCGGGCAGGGTCCAGCTCGGCAGGCTGATCCCCAGGGAGAAAGCTGAAGAGCTTCGCGAGATCTTCATGCAGCGCCTGCTGAGTCCCCCTCCGGGAGCCGGGGCTGCAAAAACCAGGTAAGAGACCGGCGCCGGCGGCTTTTCCTTCAGTTAATGACAGCACCGGGAACCCTTAATGCCCTTGACAGGAGCGGCTGGTTGATTAAATTATAAAGCTCTAGAAAAAAATTGCACGCTCGACTTTTCTCCTCACCAAGCAGGCGCCATATTACTTAACCTGATTACAGCTTTCGAGATGTCTTCTCGATAGAAACCACGCCGTTAAGGTCTGGTTTTAACAGCACCTTTTTTGCGCCTGCCAGGGGGCTCTGTGAAACTATCGACCTGGAACGTTTAATAATACAGGTGGTTTTTCCGGAGCCAGGTAAAAAGTCTTTGCGTGTAAAATCTCACAGGAGACCTAAGATGGGTAAGAAAAAGATGATCATGATCGATGGAAACACCGCGGTCGCAGATGTAGCCCACGCTACCAACGAGGTGATCGCTATCTACCCGATAACGCCTTCCTCGGTGATGGGTGAAGTGGCGGATGCCAGGAGTGCCGCGGGTATCAAGAATATCTGGGGCACGATACCCGATGTGGTGGAGATGCAGTCCGAGGGCGGCGCCTCCGGTGCGGTCCACGGAGCGCTGACCACCGGCGCCCTGACCACTACTTTTACCGCCAGCCAGGGCCTGCTGCTGATGATCCCGAACATGTTCAAGATCGCCGGCGAGCTCACGCCCACGGTCTTCCATGTCTCGGCCCGCTCGGTAGCCTGCCAGGCCCTTTCGATCTTCGGAGACCACTCGGATGTAATGGCGGTCCGCTCGACCGGTTACGGCCTGATCGCCTCGGGCAGCGTACAGGAGGCCCAGGATTTCACCCTGTTCACCCAGGCCGCTGCACTGCGTTCGCGCATACCGTTCGTGCATTTCTTCGACGGCTTCCGTATCTCCCATGAAGTTTCCAAGATCGAGGAGCTTACCGCCGAACAGATGAAAGCCATGCTGAGTGATGACCTGATCGCGGCCCACCGCGCGCGGGCGCTTTCCCCGGACCGGCCCACTCTCAAGGGCAGCTCCCAGAACCCGGATGTCTACTTCCAGGGCCGCGAGACAGTGAACAAGTACTACCTGGCCACCCCGGAAATAGTGCAGAAAGAAATGGACAAGTTCTTCAAGCTGACCGGCAGGCGCTACAACCTGTTCGACTATGTCGGGGCCCCGGATGCCGACCGGGTGGTGATCATGATGGGCTCCGGCGCGGAGGCCATGCACGAGACAGTCGAGTTTCTGCAGAGACGGGGCGAAAAAGTGGGGATGCTCAAGGTCCGGCTCTACCGTCCCTTCTCGATGGAAGCCCTGGCCAAGGCGCTGCCGGCCACGGTGAAAAAGATCGCCGTGCTCGACCGGACCAAGGAGCCCGGCGCCCAGGGCGAGCCCCTGTATGTCGATATCCGCACCGCTATCGGCGAGGCCATGGCGGAACGCCTCACCGCGTTCGACAAGTATCCGGTAATAGTGGGCGGCCGCTACGGCCTGAGCTCCAAGGAGTTCAATGCGGCGATGGCCAAGGCTGTCCTGGACAACCTCAAACTGGACAAGCCCAGGAACCATTTCACTGTCGGGATCACCGATGATGTCACCCACACCAGCCTCGATGTCGACAAGAGTTTCACCACCGACCAGACCGGCGTGCACCG
>JAFGTO010000416.1 GCA_016934095.1 Candidatus Glassiibacteriota bacterium | reverse complement strand
TTGCTTTGGCACTGGTATTCGGATAAACCGACCGGCGGGAGGAAGGCAAAAAGGATGCCAGCCCGCGCCTGACAGAGCACAGGGCTTACTCGTTGCTAAAATTTATGAATGATCCGGGTTAACTGGAAAAACAAAATGAAAAAGAAAATATTCAAATACCTCGGCCTGGCTGCAGCCGTCCTGGTGCTGCTGGCCTTCGCGCTGCTGCTGGCGCTGAGGGTCCTGTTCCCGCCCGAGCAGGTGCGCCGGTTCGCCGAATCCAGGCTCAGCGCCCTTACCGGCCGGGCCTGCACGGTGGGTTCGGTAGGCTACTCGATATTCCCCGCCCCGGCCGTGGGCCTGAGCGGCCTGGTGATCGCCGAGGACCCGGGGTACGGCAACCCGTATTTCTGCCGGGTGGAAAACATTTACCTCAGGATCAGGCTGCTGCCGCTGCTTTCCAGGCGGGTAGAGGTCGGCCGCCTGGCGGTAGTCTGGCCGGAGGTCTACCTGGCGGAAAACAGTGCCGGCAAGCTGAACACGGCGACCCTGTTCCCCGCCGACACCCTGCGGGCTGCGGCAGACACGGCTGCAGGGGCGGGACCGCAGTTTTCCCTGGTCCTGCACAAGGTCGCAGTCTCCGGGGGGACCCTCCATTATGCCAGCGCAAAAGAAGCGCAGAGACTCACCCTCAGCCCGGTCGACCTGCAGTTGTCGCTGGAGCGCCGGGGGGGCGACAGCCTGTTCGGCCTGGCCCTGGATGCCGGGATCGGCGGGATGGAGGCGGACACTTCGGGCTTTCTCGCCGCGCTCGCCCGCGGCATGCCGTTGGAGCTTTCCTCGCAGGGCGGGGTTAACCTGAAAAGCGGCAAGGTGGATTTGAGCAGGATTACGGTCAGTTTTGCAGGCCTGGAGGTCGAGGGCAGCGGCCTGCTGGCCGACTACCGGGCCGACCCTCTGGAATATTCGCTCGACTGGCGCACGCGCGAGGTGGACCTGGTCCAGGTGCTGGGCCTGGTACCATCAAGCTGGGTCCCGGTAAACAGGGTCAGCAAGGTCTCGGGCCGGGTGGAGCTCTCCGGGACACTGGCCGGCGGCAGGCCCGGGGCAGGCCCGGCCCCGGCCTACACTGTCAAGGCTGTCCTGGAAGGTGTCGAGGCCCGGCTGGAGGGCCTCGAGCGGCCGGTCCGGGAGCTCGGGTCGCAGCTTACCCTGGACCGGGAGCGCCTGGTACTGGAAAAGCTCAAGCTGCGTTTCGGGGATGACCCCCTGGAGGCGAGCGGCACCCTGTCCCTGGCCGAAGGAAACCCATATTCCCTGAAGGTCGACGGCTCGCTCGGCCTCGAGGACCTGCCCCGGCTTCTCCAGGGCATGGAGGACCTGAGCACCTCAGGCCGTCTCGAGGCGGACCTGTCGCTCAAAGGCTCGCTCGGGGAGCTGTCGAGGCTCACGGCGCAGGGCACCCTAGGCGGAAAAGACCTTATGCTGAGCGGGAAAAAGCTGGCCAAGACTATCGCCATCCCGGAGATGAGGCTGGAGTTCAAGGGGCGCGACCTGGTGCGGGCAGCGGCATCGGTGGCTGCCGGCAGCTCCCTGCTCAGGCTCGAGGGTTCCCTGAAAAACTTCGCTTCCCTCTTCGACTCCGGCCGCCAGGCCGCAGCAGCACCCTACTGGCAGGCCAAGCTCAGCGGGCCTTACCTGAGCCTTGCCGATTTTCTGCCAGCAGACACCGGGGAGACCCCGGCCGCACGGCCCGCCGGCAGCCCCAGGGAAAAAATCCCGCCCGGAGAGGGCTCGGTCGAGCTGGACCGGCTCATCGTCTCCGATACCCTGACCCTGGAGCAGGTGAGGATGAAGATCAGCTTGAGAGATGACCTCCTGACCATCGACCCGCTGGAGGCAGGGTTGTGCTCCGGCAGCTTGGCGGCCAGGGGAAAAGTCCGTTTTGCAGAGGACGGGCCGCTGCAGTCTGCCTTCGAGGTCGAGGTCAGCCAGGTGGAAGCCGGCCAGGTGCTCAAGCCCTACACCCCATTCGCCCGCTACCTGTTCGGCAAGATCAGCCTGAAGGCCAGCCTGGAGGGCTCAGGCTCTGACACTCAGCAGATAATCCAGAGCCTGTCCGCCGCGGGCAGCTACTCGGTGGCGGATGGCCAGGTCAGGGGCTGGCCCGTGCTGGGTAAAGTGGCCGGGTTCACCAAGATTAAAGAGCTGGATCCGCTGGCGTTCCTGGACTGGAGCGGGGAGCTGAGCATCCGGGAAGGGCGGGTCTACACCGAAAGCGTGGCTATCGAGACCTCACAGGCGTTGTGGAACCTCGGCGGCTCCTACGGGTTCGACGGCTCGCTGGATTACGCGGTCCAGCTCACCCTGAACCAGGAGCTCTCGCAGAAATATCTCTCCGAGCTGCCGGTCAACGTAGCCTCCTTTCTGGGCGACGATAACAAGCGCCTGGCAGTGGCTTTCAAGGTCTCGGGCACTACGGACGATCCCAGTATCAAATGGGACTCCAAGCCGCTGGTGGACAAGGCGGTGAAAAAAATCGAGACCAAGCTCAAAAGCCAGCTCAACAAGCTCACCGACCGGCTTTTCGGCAGGAAAAGCGCCGCCACGGAGACACCGGCGGCCGATTCCGCCGCCGCCGACACCAGCGCCAAGCCCTGAGCCAGGCGGCAGCCATCCCCCGCTGGCCCACAACAGTCAACTTGCCGGCTTAAGCCGGCCCTTTTTATGTTGACAATCGGGCGGCCCTGATAAATCTTTCCCCCAGGCATTTTCTTTCCCCAGACTTCCTTCCCAACCGTCTATCCAGGAGCTTGGCCCTCTATGAAAAGGAGAAGCTTTGTCACGGGCACAATGGCGGGAGCCACCGCAGCGGCGGTCTCCACCTCTGTCGCAACCACCTTCACCGGCTGTGGTCCGTCAGCTCCAGATCGGCGGCCCGCAGGCCAGGCCAGGGTCGGAACCAGGAAGTACTGCGACACCTATACCGGAGAGTTCCTCAACCGGGTGGCTTTCCCCCTGGGAGGGATCGGC
>JAFGTO010000415.1 GCA_016934095.1 Candidatus Glassiibacteriota bacterium | reverse complement strand
TCGCTTGACAGCCATATTCCCTGGAATTTGTATTTTTAACACTATTTTTAGAGGGGCGTGGAAAAAGCACCTCGACGCCTCGTATGGAATCACACCCGGACAGCACCGGGTTTTCGAGGGACAGCCGGGATGACCGAGACACCCGGGCCGAAGAGGCTCACCCCCGGACAGAAAAGGAGAGGGCAGCGGTCTTTTTTCACTTTTACCGCTCTCAACGCCCTGAGCTATGCGGCCCTGGCCGAGAGCGTGCTGGTGCTCTACGCCCTGAAGATGCAGGCCAGTGATTTCCAGGTCGGCCTGCTGACCGGTTATATCCACCTGACCACGGTTTTCATGCTGCTGGGCAAGTGGCTGATCACCCGCTGGGGGGCGGCCAGGACCTACGGCTATGCCTGGATGGTGCGCAACCTGACCGCAGTGCTGTTTCTTTTCGCACCCCTGATCTGGACCCGGTGGTCGCAGGAGATGGGGCTGTTCTGGCTGTTAGGCAGCTCGTTCCTCTTCTTTTCTTTCCGCAGCACGGGGACTGCGGCCCACAACGTGCTGATCAACGATGTGGCCGGCGATGCCGACCGGGGCCATTTCATCAGCCGGATGTTCATGTTCGCCAACCTCTCGATGATGCTGATGCTGACCGCGGTGAGCTTCTGGCTGGGCAGGGAGCCCTCGTTCGCCAGGTTCCAGGCGGTGATAGCGTTCGGCTGCCTGATGGGGGTGGCCGCCTCGGTTTTCCTCTTCAGGGTGCCCGAGTCCGGGGGGCCGAGGCTCTCGAGCCGGGAGCCCCTGTACTCGACCCTGGAGCAGCTCTACCGCGAGAAGCCCCTCCAGTTGTTGTTCGTGGCCTGGGTGCTCACCGCGGCCGCGGTCCAGCTGCTGATCCCTTTCCAGATCCTGGCGGTGAAGAACGGCTACCGCTTTACCGACCAGCAGGCGCTGATTTTCGTGGTGGTGCAGATGTCCGGCACGATCACCGCGGCCTACCTCAACTCGCTGCTGGTGGACAGGGCCGGTCCCCGTCCGGTGCTGGTGCTGAGCGTGCTGGGACTGGCGCTGATCAGCCTGTGCTGGTTCCTCTCGCCCCACCGCATAAACTATTTCTACACCGGGACCTTGTTTTTCCTGGCGGGTTACGGCCTGGTCAGCACCCAGATCACGCTTTCGCAATATTTCTTCAACATCGCCCGCAAGGAGAGCGTGCTCAACCTTTCGCTGTTGGTTACGGTCCTGTACGGCCTGGGTGCGGGCCTAGTGGGGGCTTTCGTGGGCGGCGGGCTGCTGGTCGTGCTGCGCAGGGTCGGGTTTACGGGGATCGAGCTCTACCGTATCTATTTCCTTTTCGTACTGGCGGCGCAGCTTCTCGCCCTGCCCGCGGTGCTGCGCCTGGTGCCGCTGAAAGAATGGAAAATCACCGATGTGCTCGGCACGATGTTCAGCCTGCGCGACTGGCGGGCCCTGCACTCGGTGCAGCGGCTGGCCGAGCTGCCGGACCTGGGCCAGGCGCACAAGCAACTGGATGAGCTGTCCATCCTGCGCAGCGATCTGAGCGAGGAGACCCTGCTCGAATACCTGGACAGCCCGCTGTTCACCATCCGCTCGGCTGCGCTGGAGGCCCTGGACAAGATAGATTTCGGGCCGCGGGCTGCCGGCCGGCTGATCCGGGAGCTGGGCCGCAGCGAGTTCACCACCGGCTACCTGGTCGCCGAGATCCTGGGCAAGCACCGTATCGAAGAGGCGGTCCCCGCCCTGAGGGAAAGCCTGAAAAGCAGCGACTACTTCCTCGAGGGCAAAGCCATGCTGGCCCTGAGCCAGTTGGGGGACGGGCAGTCCTACCCGCGGATAGTCGAGATCTTCAGCCTGACCTACAACCCCAGGCTGCTGATCCACGGGGCCAGGGCCCTGTACCATATCGGCAGTCTCGAGCACGTGCCGCTGATGCTGAAAAAGCTCGATGTCTGCCCGGTGCCCGGGGTGCAGGATGAAATCATGCATGCAGCGCTGGCCCTGCTGGGTTTCGCGGAAGAGAACTTCCGGCTGATGACCCTCTACAACCGCGATCCCGGCCAGGGGGAGGACGCCCTGAGGGATGAGGTCGAGAAGAGGCTGCAGCAGGCTGCGGGCAAGCTCTCCAGGCAGGACCGCCTGCTGGTGGAGAAAACCCTGGCCGGGCTAGGGCGCAGGCCGGGCGCCTCCCCGGCGGGACTGGTCGGCCTGCTCAGGGCCCTGGCCGGGGATACCGGCGGGAAATGCAGTTGTGTCCTTCCGCTGCTGGAGCAGGATGCCCGGCTGGCGGCCGGTGCCAGCACCAGGCTGCGGTTCTCTATGACCGTGATGGGAGTGCTGCTTTACCTGGAGCGGCTGGCTAAAGGGAACCGCTGAAGCCGCCCGGTTACAGACCGCCATTCTCAAGCCGGGGTAGGAAAAAGTGTCCGCCATGCGGCCAGCCACCTGCCGCCCTCCCGGGTAAAGACAAAGAGGTCCCGGCCCGACTCCCGGTATTCTTTCCCGCCCATGGCATAGGCGATTTCGAACTGGTAGCTGGCCACCGCGGTATCGCCCCAGAGGTCCACTGCAAATCCGGTCTCCCGGTATTCGCGCACCTCGGCGCGGCTGATAAAGTCGCGGTAGCCGCTCACGCAGGCTTCCCGGCCCTCGCTCCGCCCCTGGAACCCCGGGTGGACTATCACCGCCTTTTCGTGGAAGTACTCCCCGAGCTCCTCCGGCCGGCCTTCTACCCAGGCCCGGTTGATCTTCTGCAGGAGCCGGATGATCTCTT
>JAFGTO010000055.1 GCA_016934095.1 Candidatus Glassiibacteriota bacterium | reverse complement strand
TTCCCCGGTGGCCGAATACCAGGCGGCGATGAAGTGGCCGACCAGCCACATGGTGTACTTGCGGCCGTAGGCCATGGAGTTGTGGACCGTTCCATCCTGGACCGCCCTGGCCGGGAAGAGGTCCCTGAGGTAGGTGTCGTGTCCCCACTCGATATACCTGTCGGCGTCCGGGTGGTGGCCCTTGAGCGCCAGCCCGGCGACAGCCGCGCCGGCAGGGAAGGCGTACATCCTGGTGTGGAAGATGTGCGCGCCCTGGCTGCTGTACTGGTCCATGCACCACTGGGCGCCCCGGGCGAGCTTGTCGATGACTTTCTCCCTGGCTGCGGCGGAAAAGTTTTCATTGTGGTAAAGCCAGTCAAAGGCCATGGCATCCCACATCAGGACCCTGCCGTCATCGGTGGTCCCATCGAAGTCGAAAGGCTTTTCGAGCATGGAGATACAGCGCAGAGCCGCATCCTTGTCATCCAGCATCACGGCCAGCAGGGCGAGATTCAAAGAACCGCGGCGGGACATCTTTTCCAGGTATCCGGCATAGCGGCTGTCCCCGGCCCGGCGCCGCAGGGTCCCGGTGGTTACCGTGCGCTCGCCCCAGGCCTGGTCCCGGAACAGCAGCCTCGGGTGCTCCGGGAAAACTTCCACCGCCCGGGAGAAATCGTTCGTGCCGAGTACCAGGATCAGGATGCCAAGCCAGTACCTTTTCATCGGGTCGCTCTCCTTTGTCCTTGAACGATGTTGGTAATCACCCGGCGGAAGAAGGGTTTTCTTGCCGGGAGGAAACCCGGCCCTGAAAGCTCCGCCTGGCCGGCTGCCGGGCCTCAGGGACCGGCAGCCTTCGGAATAAGCTGCCTGGTAAGCCAGCGCACCACAGCCGGCCCGCCGGTTTCTGGTCCCACAGTCAGGTTTTCGGACAAACCTGCTTCCAGGTAGGCCTGTCGCACAGCGGCCATCTCGCTGGAGAGCCGCTGCATCTCCACCGGGCGGTTTCTGCCGTCCACGAGCCTTGCCAGCAGCAGGGGCCGCGGGGCCAGAACAGCGCAGATATCGCTTATGTCGCCGACACTTAAGATCTCCGGGACAACGATGTCCGGCGGGACGTAGGCAAAACTGTGGTCGAGGATCGAGGAATACCCGATCAGGCCGCCCCCGGCGGCCACGGCCGCTACCTCATCGTGGTAGAGGGCGGCCAGCAGAACCAGGTGCGCGCCCAGGGGGGAGGCGAAATGCTGTATCTGCGGGGATACCGGCCATCCGGCCAGCTCATCCAGCAGGATCTCCCCGGCGTTTTCCGGTGCAAACGACTCGCCCCACAGGGCTATCCTCTTCTTGTCGATATCAACGCGGCTCTTGAGGTATTCCAGCACGGTGCGCACGTCTTTCAGGCGGTAGCCGGGTATTGTCTCCCCTAGCTCGGCAGCCCGGACCGACATAGCGGCATCCCGGTTGTACTGGCCGAAAGCACTCTCCCCGGTCCCGCGCACGTCCGGCAGGCAGACCGCGGCACCGCTGCCGATCAGCTCCGCGAGCTCCGCGCTCCTGTCCTTGAGGAAACGGTCCTTGCCCCCTTCCGCCAGGGCGATCACCAGGGGCGCCGGAGAGTCCGGGCCGGTGTCCGGTTTTATCAGCAGCAGCGGGATGACTATCCCATCCCGGTCCTGCAGGGTCAAAGCCTCGACCGTGGCCGCAGCCAGCTTCCTGGACCAGCGGGCGCTCACCAGGGGATGCCTGTCCGGCTCGATGTCGCCGAGCACCCCGGCCAGGGTGTCCGCCAGGCTGCGCCGGCGGGAAGCGGCATCGAGCCGTGCGCGCCTGTCCCGGGCCGCCCGGAGCATACCGTGCCCGGTCCCGGCGGCGATCTGGTGCAGGGGCTTGCGGTCCAGCCCGGCCGAGATTTCCGGCGTTACACAGAGCAGGGCCGAGTCCGGCAGGCGGCGCATCGACTCTTTGAGTTTCAGCGCGGCGTAATCGGGCCGTTTGCGGGCAAAGCTGAGCTCCGAGTCGATTTCGATCTCCCGGTCCGCCTGCGCCGGCAGCGGGATGCCGAACCATTGCTTGAGGATCGGGTAGAGCGGCTCGCGCTGGACAGCCCCGAGGCTGAAACAGTCGCCCTCGGTCTGTCTAACCCTTAAGATCCCCTTGCCCTGGGCCGCGGCCAGGTTGTCCGGAGTCCCGTAAAGGCTGTAGATTTTCCGGTACCTCGGCCAGGCCGGCACCCACACGGAAGGGTAGACCGGGCCCTCGTCGCCCTCCCAGGAGAACTCGTGGGCATAGACAAATTTTCTCGGCGCGCCCGCGCAGCAGATAAACCAGGGGGTGATCCTGCCGGAGATACTGTTGCGGATCTCGTAGCTGTCCCAGTAGACCCTGCCGAAATTGAACGGGATCAGGGCCGCTATCCGCTTCTCGAAAAGGCCTGCCAGGGCCGCCGGCCTTCCTCCGCCCCAGGTCACTGAGCCGATCAGGATTATTCTCTCCCGGTCGATGTCGTCCATCTCCCAGAGCAGGTCCACCGACCTGATAATATCCCAGGCGACCCACCCCAGCCTGGTCTGCCCGATCAGGTTGAGCTGCATCTCGAACAGGTAGTCGGATTGGTAGGGCTGGCGGTACCAGGGAAGGGTCTCGATACGCTCGCCGCAGCCGAGCCGGTCGGGGATCAGCACCGCGCAGCCGGCCCGCGCCCAGACCATGCCGCAGTCTTTCAGCTCTCCCTGGGTCTTGGGGTAATGGTGGCTCGGGATGATGATTATCCCCGGCATTTTATCCGCCGGCTCCAGGGGCAGGTAGAGGTTGGCTGCCACAAACAGGCCAGGCCGGCTCTGGTAGACGAGGTTTTTTACCTGGTAGCCCTCGCCCAGGTAAGTCCCGGAGATCTTGCAGAGGAGAGGAGGGACCTCTTCGGGGAATACACCCAGGGAAGACTTCAGTATTTCTATTCTCCGGTCGCGGAACCGCTCCCAGTCTTCCAGGGTTTTCACGCTGTCCCACTCGTCGTGCTCTTCCATGGCCAGCGAAGTTATTCTCCGCTCGAAATAGTCATCCTGCATACCGGAGAGGCCGTAATATTTTCGCTGTACCCTCGAAAGCACGTGGCTGTCCAGCTCCTGCAGCTCGCCGGCCGGGCCGCTGGTGGGGGCTTTGCGAAAAGGAGATTCCGGCTGTAGTGTCAGGGCCGGGTCGAGAGCGGTGAGGGTCAGCCGCCTGTAGCGGGCGGGCGCGAGCAGGTAAGGGTTTTCCACCACCGGCAGGGTGCTCAGCTCGCCCGTGCCGCCCGCCCTGGCCCGGCGGACCCGGCCGACCAGGATGCGCCAGCTTCCGGGGACTGACAGTTCCCCGAGCCCGGCGGCGAGCTCATCCAGGGGCAGGTCGATCCTGGCGATCCAGAAATCACGCCGGATCTCGCAGTGCGTCCCGATGTTTTCATCCCAGGCGCCCGGGCTGACCCCGTACATATGGGGCCCGGACCCTTTCGAGTCCCTGACAGCTCCGGCCGGGTTCACCAGGATTTCGATCAGGGATGATCCGGTTGTCGACAGGCAAATACAGACATGGTCGTCGCTGCCCACCTCGCCGTCCCGCTCCCCCGCATCGCAGTCGACCCTTTCATCCTCGGTGCAGCGGAAAAAGACCGCCAGGGTCCTGCCGTCGTGCACCCACTTGACTTCGGTCGGGAAATCCGGCCGGCGGGGAAAGGCCTCGTTCCTCGGCAGCTCGAACACCGGGATGCCGGCCCAGGCGGGGTCATCCCAGCCGCTGTCGAGAGCCGGGACCACCTGGATGCGGCCGACCTGCAGCGGGGGGTCTGCATTGCCGGTTAAAGGGGGCCGGTAAGACGGTGCTTCCGCCTCCATGTCTGTCAATCGCGGTAGCCGGAAATTGGCAAATCCGCCGGGTCCTTCCAGGCTCCAGCGGAACTCGGGCGCCAGGGCCCGCCTCGAACGCACCCGGACCACCGAGACTTGCAATTCCGGGGAAACTCGGCCCGGGTTCAGCTCGGCCAGCGGGATTGCAGCCTCCACGGCCCAGCCCTCTGAGCCGATCCCGGCAGCCGCCAGGGTGCCCGTGGATGGGACCGGGCGATGGTCCCGCTCGAGGCGCAGCGCCCCCCAGGGATTGACCTCCAGCCGAAATTGCGAGTTCTGACCTGACTGGGTCTTGAACGAAAAATCACAGACCAGCCTGTCCTCGACTTCCGGAGAGCTGTGGGCGTCTTTTTCCCAGACAGGGTTGTACCCGAGGGACCTGGCCAGGACTTTACCCCCGGGTTCGGGACAGGAAACACCCAGGCAGAGATAACCTCCGCGCACCAGGACCCTCACGTTTCCGCCCAGCTCCTCGGGCACGCCCGGCACTGATGGCACCAGCTCCAGGGGTTTCAGCCGCTGCCAGTCCCTTTCGCCCAGGACACCGTCGATGGTCAACTGAGACCTGGAGACCGGGATCTCCACGGCCTCGCCCGTGTCTCTGCTGGAAACCGGAACGGAACAGAGGAAGCCGAGGGCCGTGCTCAGCAGAATTACCCGCAAAATCGTGGTACTGTCTCGGGAAATCGAAACATCTGCACGCATCTGGCAATCCTTTCTTCTGACCGCTTCAGAAGGGGAAAGAATTCCCTGCCGCTTTGCAGGCTCGCTTTTCTTTGCTGCCGGCCTCGGTAGTGTCCGGTTAAGTGCGTTAATAATCCCGGTAAACAGAGTAATACCGGGGGAATGAGCTACGACATCGTCTTTCGTGATTTGAAATTTCCCTCAAAACGTAACGGAATATTTACCCTTTAACCGCTCGGCGGACACATCGAAGCCTTGTTTTCGCCAATGTCTTACCTGTTAAAGGTTTTTGAAAAAAGGAGAGGGGGTCCGGGGGAAAGGGAAAAAACTTTTGCAAAAGTTTTTCCCTTTCCCCCGCCTTAGTATCATTTTAACAGTAGTGTGCCGGCCTCGAAAAAAAATCTTATCCGGCCGCCGGGAGATTTCCCCGGTGCGGCTACTCGGCGGTATGTTTTTTCCTGGCGCCGTCTTCGTTAAGCTCGAGAAAGAGCCTGCCTTCCCCGTAACCCTCGCAGCGGCCGGTTTCGCCCTCGCCCCACCAGGCGAGCACCGTTTCATCACCGACCCGGAAGCCGCGCGTTTCTCCGCTTTGGATTCCCTCCACCTCGGGGGGTTTCTCACCCTCCCGGTAAGGGATGAACAGGGCCAGGAACCTGGCCCGGCCGGGCGCTACGGCAGTCCTGGCGCTGAAGTGCCACTGCCTGGGAGCGTTTTCGTACCTGTCCCCGGGCGGCGGGATGAACTCGGAGCTCTGGCTGAACGAGAGGCCGTTATCCGCCAGGAGGTGGACAATCAGGCGGGCCTGCCCGCTTTTCACCAGGATTGTCCCCTGGTCCTGGTCGAGCTGCATTTCCTCCTGGGCGTGCAGCAGGTAATCGAAGTAAGCGGGGCCGTCTGTCTCGAGGTAGTCCTGCACCGCCATCCAGGGCCGCTCCTTTGACCCTGTAAAAGCCAGGGTGCGGCGGGCCAGCAGTACCGCGGGCTCCATCGAGGGCACAGGCTCGGCCAGGTGTTCTCTCCACTGGCTGAGAGTGCTTTCGCTCAGGGGGACATTGTAGGCCGCGCCGGCCTCTCCCCGTACCAGGGTGAGTTTACCGGAGGTCCTGCAATATTCGATTCTGCCGCTGGCTTCCATGGAGAAGTTGCCCTGGCCGCGGCCGTTGACCAGGATAGCGTTGTGTGCGCGGGTCTGGCGGGTCCACAGCACGTGGTGAGGGCTGCCGTACCAGGGATAGTAGCCGGTGTCGATCAGCAGCGGCTCG
>JAFGTO010000414.1 GCA_016934095.1 Candidatus Glassiibacteriota bacterium | reverse complement strand
TCCACCGCCCGGGTGCCAACCTCGAGGCTATTGCCCGCAGCACTGACCCGCAGCAGGACCGTGGCCTCCGGGACCAGAGTCAGTCTCTGCAGGAACTCCACGCCTTCCGCCTTCCCGTCCGCGGTGAGAGTGAACGGGATGTCGCTCGAGTTCCGCACCTGGAGCCAGGCCCAGCCGCCCCTGCCTTTCAGCTCGACCCTGGGATTTAGTATTTCCACCGCCGCAGCGAACAGCGGCTCCAGGAAGCGCCGCTCGCCGTAGAGGCTGCCCTCCGACAGGACCGCGGTCCTCCGGTCGAACAGGGCCTCCCTGATCGCCGCCGGCGACCTCTCCGTGGCGAAGACCAGGGTCAGCGGGCGGATTTCCCCGGGCCGGTAGTCAAAGGCCATCGGGCTGTGCACATCCGTGGTGCCGAGCAGGGTCAGTTTCTTCTCGATGGCCCAGCGGTGGCCGTTCGGGTAGTAGTCCCGGCCGTTGACCACCTCGATCCCGTGCATGAGGCCGCTGTCGTATACCGCGGTCTGTTCCCCGTGCCAAATCGCCCGTCCCTGTTCATCGCTGTTTTTCCAGCCCGGATGGTTCCAGAAAATGAAAGCTCCCTGTTCATCGGCGGCTCTCAGGGCTTTCAGGTAATCCTGGTGGTTGAGCTTTTCGGCATCATCTATGAAGAGCGCGTTATAGTGCCCGGTGGGCATGTCTTTGGTCACCTCGACACCCTTGATCAGCAGCAGGGAAAGCTCCCCGGCCCTCGGCAGGGCGATCTCGTACGGGCGGTTGAAATTTTCGCTGACATCCTTCTTGTGCGGCAGGTATTCGAGATGGTCGGTGATCGAGATCGCATCCAGCCCCTCGCTCCAGGCTTCATCCACCCGCACCGTGGGCCACACCCGGCCGTCCGAGAAAACCGTATGCATGTGCAGGTCGCACTTCAGGGTCAGGTAGCCGGGGATGTCCGGGACCTTGATCTCCCTGCGGTGGAAAACGGGCGTCTGGGCCAAAGCCGGCGGCACGGCGGAAAGCAGCAGGCCCGGCATCAGCAATATTAGAAAAGCCAGGCGATTCCGGCAGCGTCTCATACGGCCCTCCTTTCTGATTTATAATATATTAATTTTTATACCTGGCTGCATTTATTCAGACCCGCCGCCGGAGAACCTCTCACTTGCGCCCGGACCTCAGCAGCCTGGACCTCACGGTTTTGAGCAGGTAGCGGAAGGTCCACCGGCTGCTCTCATAGGGCAGCTCGCACTCCCGGCAGGCATCGATGCGCTGCGGCTCACCCTCCGCCAAGGCCTCCCTCAAAGAGACATACTCAGCAGAATTCCAGATCTCCCACAGGGAATCCACCTCTAACACGTTCCCCAGCAATGTCTTAGGAGTGAGGTCGCGGCAGCAGGGCACTACATCCCCGTTCCAGGTAACATTCAGGTTGAACCAGGGGTAGGGGCAAAGGCGGTATTTGCTCCGGTCGAGCCTGTCCCGGCCGGGCAACTCGACAGTGCCGGCCATGCTGTGAAAGATCCGCCGGTGGAACCTGACCCCGGGGGAGCCCAGGCCTCCGAAAAGCTCCTGCATTTCCGCAAAACGGGCCTCCACCCGGCCGGGCTCCCGGATATAGTAGGGCGAGATATCACAGACATCCACGAAGATCAGCCCGGTCTCCCCGGCTTTCTCCATCAGGTAGCGCAGGTTCTGGAAAACCACCTGGTAAGAGCCTGCAAACCCCCTGAATTTTTCGAAAATCATCCTGTCCGAGGTAAAATCCACGCAGATATTAAATTTTATCCGGCTGGAAACCAGCGAATCGACAAACTCCCTTTTCACCAGGTAGCCGTTGGAGGCGAACTTGATAATATACTCCAGGTCCGAGGCAGCCTCGAGGAACTCGCGGAAACGCCCGTTGACCAGCGGCTCCCCGTCATGGGTGAAAGAAACCTTCCTGTGTACGGGGTCCGGGTAGAAATCCCTGGCCGCCCGCTCGAGGATGCTCCTGCAGCTTTCGGGGCTCATCTTACCGCTGCGGCTGGAGCGGTGTCCGGGGTCTGACTGTGGGCAGAAAGAGCATCGAAAATTGCAGATGTTGGTAGGTTCGATACTGAGCTGCATGGGCGGGCTTTTGAGCTTCCGCCTCTTCCTCAAGTATTCAAAACCGTTCAGCGCCAGGCGTAGAATGCCTTTCACAACACTATTTCCTGTAAAATATGCCCTGTTCCACGGCCGACACCGGGAAACCAGTTATATTTTAATTTATATATTTGCGTTCCTGATAAAATCGCCGCTGCTGACCGGTAGTTTTTTACTATCTTTAAAATACAGCGGCTTTCCTCTGGCAGCTCCAGTATATATTATTTTGTATATATTACCGCTCCGGGTCCAGCGACTCAGATATGTATCCATCCCCGGGTCTGATGATCCCGAGGGTCTCCGCTGCTGTAAGCCTGACCAGGGGAAAAAAGTCATCACACAGGGGCTCGATCATCATCACCAGGGTGTCCGCCGTTTCCTCCACCGGTCCCCGCTCCCAGACCTCTGCCACGGCACGCAGAGCCGCCAGGCGCACTCCCGGCACCCTGTCCCCGAGCCAGGGCAGCAGCAGGCTTATCGCCCGGCGGCCCCGGCCGAAAGCTGCCAGGCAGCGGGAAGCCAGCACCTTGGGCTCTGGAGCTTCGCCTTCCGCAGCCCTGCCCAGGACCTCTTCATCCCCGGGCCGGGCCAGGTTCTCGAAAGCGGCCAGGAGCACTGGTAGGGGCAGATCTCCGCCGCCCCGGGCCAGCCTGTCCCTGATAGCCGCGGCCGCAGGCTCTCCGAGTTTTTCCAGCGCCCTGCGCACCACCTCGAAATGCAGCGCCCAGGGAGTATCCAGCAGCCCTACTAGGCTTTGCGGATCTTTCCCGGCTCCAGTCGCCAGCAGGGCAACCAGGCTGTCCCTGCGGACCGGATCGGCGTAGAATATCTCCGGCCGGCCGGCCTCCTTGACCAGGGCGCCGAATTTTTCCGCACCGCCGTCAGTTTCCGCATCTCCTGCCGCCAGGCCTGGAAAAATGCAGAAAAATATCAGGATAAACTCAGCGCCTGTGATTTTCCAGCGGCAGGTCCAGGGCTGCGCCCCAGGTACCCGAGCGCCTGACCGCGCAGTTTTGCAGCAGGCCTTCATAGTTGTCCTCTCCGTCACAGTCCACCAGGAACCCGAGGCTCGCCAGCTCTTTCCAGCGGCCGCCGAACCCATCCGATGCCTTGCGTGCCCTGAAGTAGCTGTCATCCCCGGCCAGCTCCAGCAGCAGGCCCACCCCGCCGCTGCCGCCCGCTCCCCGGGCCATCCAGCCGGCACGGTAAGTGTCGCGTCCCCCGCTTTCGAGCAGCACTCCCAGGGCGCGGTCCTCGCCGGCTCCCTGCCCCACCGAGCCGACCTCGTAGCTGTCATCCCCCCGGCTGTCGGCCAGCAGGCCGGCCGCCCGGTGGACCCCGCAGCCCTGGGCGTAGCGGGCCGCCCGGTAAGAATCGTTGCCGCCCCTGTCGGCCAGCAGGCCGGCCCCCTCCCAGTAGCCCGCCCCCTGGCCGAAATACTCCAGGCTGTAACGGTCATCCCCCTCCCGGTCGTAGAGCAGGGCAAATCCGCCCGGGGCGAAAGGGCGGAGCCCCAGGGCCGCTCCCTGGGCCCAGCTCTTGGTTGCTCCCGGCTCCCGCCAGTCCGGCACCGCTCCTGCGGCAAGGTAGCTGTCCTCTCCTGCCAGGTCGGCCAGCACTGCCCTGCCCGGTCCCACCGCCGCTCCCTGGCCGCAGAAATCCAGCCGGTAGCTGTCCCTGCCCGCAAGGTCCAGCAGCAGCCCCAGGCCGAACAGGGCCGCCCCCTGGCAGAAACTCATCCCCCGGTAAGTGTCATCGCCCCCCCGGTCCACCAGCACCCCCACGCCCAGTGCGGCGGCCCCGGCGCTGAAAGAGCCTCCCAGGTAGCTGTCGCTGCCCGAGAGGTCCTCCAGCCAGGCAACCCCGCACAGAGCCGCACCCAGGCTGAAACTGTCGGCCGCCGAGTAACGGTCATCCCCGGCGCAATCGACAACCAGGCTGACCCCGTGCCGGACCCCGCCCAGCTCGTAGGTGTCATTCCCGCCGGGATCGAGCAGCAGGAAGAAAGTGCCGGAATAACTGTCGTTCCCAGGGCCGCCCACTACTACCGGCCCCTGGGGAGTGTCCAGTCTAAGCGGCGGAAGACTCCCCAGGGCAGCGGTCTCCCCGAGCCTCCGGAGGATTGCCGCCACGCGGGCGACCAGCATCCCGGACCGCTCGAGGGCTTGCGCATCGACCCGGGAGACCAGGCCGATCATGCGCCCGACAGGGTAGTCCGGCCACTGGTCTTCCTCCGGCCTGAATCCCTGAAGCAGATCTGAAAGCTCCCCGGTCTCCGCCGGCTCCAGGCGGCCGAAAGCCCGCTGCAGCAGAGAATCCGCAGCCGCCAGGCTCCGCAGGGCCTCACCCATCCCGGGAACCAGGGCCTCCAGGCTGTCTGCCGGGCCGGCCGGGGCCGGTGCCTCCACGCTCTCCCGGCCGGGCGCAGCCGGAGCCGGGTCTTTCCCAATGGCCGGGATCCCGGTTTCCCCGGGCTGCCCTTCTTCGAGCCTGAAAGCCAGGAAATCCACCGTCTCCGACAGGCTGTCCAGCCTCGTGGCTGCCTGCTCCAGCAGGAGCAGGGTCCCGGCTAGGCCGAGGCTGCTGAGCCTCAACCCGGGAGAGCTTTGTTTGACAGGACCGGCAGGAGCTTGCGCCGCCACCGGGAAAGCCGCCACCTCCCCCGGCTCGAGACCCAGCTCGGCCAGCGCCCTTTCCAGGGCCGCACCGGAGGCTGTCTTCCGCTCCTGTGCCGCCCGGCCGCCCGCCGCAGCCATGCTCAGCGCCAGCGCGGCCCACAGGCATCTCGTCAAAACTGTCTTATTTGCCCCGCTCATCCAGCTCCTCGACAATCCCCTCGGCCCGCCTTTTCAGCTCCGGGTGCCCGCCAGGGGCGTACTGGTCTATCGTGCTTAGAACCGCGCTGAACTGCTTGCGGGCGGTGGCGGTATCGCCGGCTTCCAGGGCCAGGCTGCCGTAGAAATCCAGGACCCCGAGGTGGCGCTGCAGGTCATGGTCCGGCGAGGTCAAGTCAGCCAGCCGGGGCATCAGCTCCAAGGCCCGGGACAGCCTGCCCCTGGCATAAGAGGCCTGGGCCAGGCTCAGCAAAGCTTGGAAGTTCCCGGCCCGGCACAAAAGGCTGTCCGCCTCGGACAGGCGGTCCCTCGAGGTGTCCTGCAGGCAGATCAGCCCCAGGAGGTGGTCCAGCGCCGTGGTAACGCCGTAAGGGTAGATCTTTTCGTACTTTCGCAGGCAGGCTTCAGCCCGGCGGTAATCGCCGTCCTGGAAATAATAAGACGACAGGTACCTGTAGGGCTCCGGAAAGTACGGGGACATACGGGCCGCCTTCTCGAAAGAGACCCTGGCGCCGGCCTCATCCCCGGTATACTGGTCGAGCAGGCCCTGGACATAATGGAACTCGAAATGGTAAGGGTTCAGCCCGGCCGCCCGGCTGATACGCCGGATGCTGTAGTCCAGGTCCAGGGCGTGGTTCTTCAGCCCGTCGAAAAACAGGTACTGGGCCCTGAGGAGCCTGGCCGAGCCCCAGAGGCAGGCTGCGAGCAGCAGCGCCGCGGCCAGGATGAGGGCCGCTCTGCCGGCGGCGCCCGGGGATATTACACGCCCGGATTCACGCAGGCCGCCCTCCGGGGCGAGCCGGCCGCAGAGCGCCAGGACCAGGCCTGTCATTGTCCAGAAAAACAGCCCGCTGGTAACTGTCTCCAGCGGGAAAGTGAAAAGCGCGTTGAAAAGTGTCCCGGCGATTCCCGCGGACATGCCGAGCAGCAGGAAAAAGCGCGGGTCGCCTGCGCTGCGGCGCAGGGACTTCAGCACCAGCCAGGCCAGCAGAACCCAGAAAAGCAGGAAAGCCGCGAAAGCAAAAGCACCCAGCTCGACAAAGACCTGCAGGTAATCGTTATGGGCAAAGGGTGAGATCTCGGACCACCTGATGATCGGGGCCTTCATCAGAGGGAACCGGTCCCAGTGTTTCGGCGTCTTGTACCCCGGGAAATAGACCGCGAACTGCCCGATACCTTTGCCCAGCAGGGGGTCATCGGCTATCATGGCTGCGGAGGTCTCCAGGAAGACCACCCTGGAGTAGACATCTATGTTCTCGAAATTCGTAAGATTGGCGAACCGGCTTTTCCAGCGCTCGATGCGCTCGCGGGAAGCTCCGAGGGCGGCAGCGGAGACCGATTTGCCGGACTCGGTGAAAATGGCAGCCGCTCCGGCGAGCAGAAC
>JAFGTO010000413.1 GCA_016934095.1 Candidatus Glassiibacteriota bacterium | reverse complement strand
GACCATGCCCGGGCGGTCCAGATCGGCGGACCAAGCGGAAGGTGTATCGGGCATGATGAGTTCGACCGCAAGATCTGTTACGACGACCTGAGCACCGGCGGCGCCATGATCGTGATCGGGCCCCAGCGCGACCTGCTGAAAATAGTCTTTAATTTCGCTCGCTTCTTCGAAGAAGAATCCTGCGGCTGGTGCATACCCTGCCGGGTCGGCAACAGGCTGCTGAAAAACAAGCTGGAAAAGATCCTGGCCGGCAACGGTACCCGCCTGGACCTGGATGAGCTGGAGGAGTGGGGCAAAATCATCTCCTCCACTGCGCGCTGCGGCCTGGGCACGACTTCGCCCAACCCGATACTGACAACCCTGACCAACTTCCGCCATATCTACGAGGAGCGGCTCAAGGAAGATGAGTACCTTACCGGCTTCGACCTTACCGAGGCCGTAGCCGAGGCCTGCGAGCAGACCGGCAGAAGCCCCCATTTCGAATGAAAGAAGAGGTAACGATGAGCGATACGATCAATTTCACCATCGACGGCAAGGACTGCCAGGGGAAAAAGGGCCAGTCCATTATCCAGGCCGCGGATGACAACGGTGTCTACATCCCCAGGCTCTGCTACCACCCGGAGCTCACGCCGGGCGGCAGCTGCCGGATTTGCACGGTCAATGTCAACGGCCGCCAGATGGCCGCCTGCACGACCCCGGTGGCCGAGGGCATGCTTATTTTCAACGATACTCCCGAGCTGCAGGACATGCGACGGGCCCTGGTGGAAATGCTTTTCATCGAGGGCAACCACTTCTGCCCGTCCTGCGAAAGAAGCGGCAACTGCGAGCTGCAGGCCCTGGCTTACCGGCTCGGGATCATGGCCCCGCGCTTTCCCTACATGTTCCCGCAGCGCACTATCGATGCCAGCCACCCGCAGATCTACATCGACGGGAACCGGTGCATACAGTGCGGACGGTGCGTGCGGGCGGCCGAGGAGCTCGACGGGAAGAACATTCTCGGTTTCATCGGGCGCGGCCCGTTTCTGAAAATCAAGGCCAGCTCCTCGAGGGGGCTCGCCGGCGTGGAGATCAAACCCACAGACCGCTGCGTACAGCTCTGCCCGGTGGGAACCATCATTGTTAAAGAAACCGCCTATCGCACGCCGATCGGCGAGAGGCAGTACGACAAAAAGCCCATCGGCGCCGAGATCGAGGGCAGCCACTGACCCTCGGCCTGTAAGTTCAACCATCCGGAAAACGGTATTGAGATAGAGGATATCATGGCAAAACCAAAAATCGCCACAACTTCGCTGGCCGGATGTTTCGGTTGCCACATGTCGGTCCTGGACATCGACGAGCGCATCCTCAAGCTGGCTGAGCTGGTGGACTTCGACAAATCCCCGATCAACGACATCAAGCGGTTCACCGGCCAGTGCGAGGTCGGCCTGATCGAGGGCGGATGCGCCAATGCGGAAAATGTAGAGGTATTGCGCTATTTCCGCGACCATTGTAAGATCCTGATCTCGCTGGGCGAGTGCGCCATCATGGGCGGCCTGCCGGCCATGCGGAACGGCATTCCGCTCAAAGAATGCCTGCAGGAGGCTTTCCTTAACGGGCCCTCGGTGGTGGACGGCATGATCCCCAATGATCCCGACCTGCCGCTCATCCTTGACAAGGTCTACCCTTGCCACGAGGTGGTCAAGATCGACTACTTCCTGCCGGGCTGCCCGCCGAACGCGGACCTGATCTGGGAGTCGCTGGTGGCGCTGCTCAGCGGCAAGGAAGCCGACTTGCCTTACGAGCTGATAAAATACGACTGACCATGGAGAACCCTGAAATGGAACCTTACGCTCAACATCTGGAAAAACACATGAGAAAGGTGGTCATTGACCCGGTCACCCGGGTCGAGGGCCACGGCAAAGTAACCATCGTCCAGGACGATGAGGGCCATATTGACCGGACACGGCTCTTGATAGTCGAATTCCGCGGCTTCGAGCGCTTCGTGCAGGGAAGGCCCTACTGGGAGGCACCGGTGGTGGTGCAGCGGCTCTGCGGGATCTGCCCGGTAAGCCACCACCTGGCAGCGGCCAAGGCCATGGACGTGGTAGTGGGCGTGGGCCCCGACGGCTTGAGCCCGACCGCGGAAAAAATGCGCCGCCTGATGCACTATGGACAGATGCTCCAGTCGCACGCGCTGCATTTCTACCACCTCTGCTCGCCGGACCTGCTTTTCGGCTTCGACTCGGCCGTGATGAAGCGCAACGTGCTGGCGGTGGCAGCCGAGTACCCGGACCTGGCCTACCAGGGGATCATGCTGCGCAAGTACGGACAGGAAATTATCAAGAGCACAGCCGGTAAAAAGATCCACGGGACCGGCGCCATCCCCGGCGGGATCAATAAAAACCTCTCCACCGCGGAAAGAGACAGCCACCTCAAGGACATCGACCGGATAATCGACTGGTCAAAAGCCTCGGTGGACCTGGTGAAAAAAGTCCACGGCCAGAACCCGGACTATTTCGATGGGTTCGCCTCGTTCGAGTCTAACCACTTGAGCATAGTACGCAAGGATGGGGCCCTGGACCTCTACCACGGCAACCTGAGGGCGGTCGACAAGGACGGGGAGAAGATCTTCGACCAGGTGGAACCCGCAGATTACCTGGAACATATCGGAGAAGAGATAAAATCCTGGAGTTACATGAAATTCCCCTTCATCCGCAAGCTCGGCAAGCGGAAAGGCTGGTACCGGGTCGGCCCGCTGGCCCGGCTCAACTGCTGCGATTTCATCCCCAGCCCGCTGGCCCAGAAAGAGTTCGAGGAGTTCCGGGCCTATACCGGGGGAAAACCCAACAACTTCAGCCTGCATTACCACTGGGCACGGATGATCGAGATGCTTCACAGCGCCGAGATGATCAAGG
This sequence comes from Candidatus Glassiibacteriota bacterium, assembly GCA_016934095.1. Taxonomy (GTDB): domain Bacteria; phylum Gemmatimonadota; class Glassbacteria; order GWA2-58-10; family GWA2-58-10; genus JAFGTO01. Next base: position 8,426 of record JAFGTO010000413.1, on the reverse strand, counting down.
AGCTGCTGACCGACAAGGACCTCCAGGGTACCGACCTGGTGAGGATGGGAAAGAAAACCCATGAGGGGGTCGGCCTGATCGAGGCCCCGCGGGGTACTCTCTTCCATCATTACAAGGTGGATGACCGGGACCAGATCACCATGTGCAACCTGATCGTCTCGACCACCAACAACAACGAGCCGATGAACTCCGCGGTGGCCAAGGTCGCCGACCAGCACCTCGAGGGCAAAAAAATCACCGAGGACCTGCTCAACTATGTCGAGGTGGCCATCCGGGCCTACGACCCGTGCCTGAGCTGTGCCACCCATGCCCTGGGCAGGATGCCGCTCAAGCTGGAGCTGAGGGACACCCGGGGCAACCTGATCCACAGCCTCATCCGGGGGGCGAGCGGAAGTTGAGAGTACTGGTAATCGGTATCGGCAACCCCGGCCGCACGGATGACGGGCTGGGGCCGGCGCTGGTCGAGGCGGTGGAAAGCTGGAGCCTGCCCGGGATCAAGACCACGATCAATTACCAGCTCAACATCGAGGATGCCGCCGATGTGGCCGAAAGCGACCTGGTGATTTTTGTCGATGCCTCGGTGAAAGCAGGTGCACCGTTCGATTTCTACCAGGCTGCCGCAGCAGCCAAAAGCCGTTTTACCACCCACGCCATGGAGCCCGAAAGTGTCCTGGCACTCTGCCGGCAGGTCTACCATAAAGAGCCTCCGGCATTCATCCTCGGCGTCCGGGGAGAATCTTTCGAGCTGGCCGAGGGTATCAGCGAACCCGGAAAAAAGCATTGCCAGCAGGCCGAGCGTTTTCTCAGAGACCTGCTGAATTCGGACTCGCTCCTCGAGCGCTGCCGGCAGAAGGCCGCTGAACGACGTTCCTGAGTCTTTCATTCACAGGGAGTCCGGTCCTGCACGATTGTGATTCTTGCGGAAAATAGTTTTAACTACCAGGAGAAATTCAAGATGGCAGAAAAAGAAGAAAAGCTGATACTGGTAATCGATGATGACCGGGATATGCTGGAGGCAATCAAAATCATGCTGGAGAGCGCCGGCTTCGCCGTGGGTCTCGCCGTGGACGGCAAGCAGGGCCTGGAAAAGGTGGAGGAGCTGAACCCCGACCTGATAATCGTCGATATGATGATGGAAACAGTGGATGCCGGGGTCAAAGTCGCGGAAAAGATTAAAAAGATGAAGAGCGCGGTCCCGATCTTTCTGCTGAGCTCGATCGGCGAAGCCACCAGCTACAACCTGGATACCAGTGCCATAGGGTTCGCCGGTGTTATCCAGAAGCCGTTGATGCCGTCCATGCTGATCCCTTTGTTAAGAAAAAAGCTGCACATTGCATGAGCTGAAATCCGGTACCGGGAATCCGGGACTGCAACCGTTTGAGTACCGGGCGCAGCGGAAGTCGCCGGAATATTGAATCCGGTTGGAGTTCGGGTTGTATTCCTGTTAAAAGAGCGGGCAGAGAACCAGTTATAAAATGTCATCATCACCTCCGGCAGGTAAAAAAGCTATCAAACGCTTTGTCTTGACATTCCAGGATGAGCTGGTAGAGCGAATCGGCTGGCTGATTCGCATCCGGTGGCTGGCGGCCGCCGGTGTGTCCACCACGATCCTGTTGGTCGATTTACTGTTTGACCTGCTGCTGAACTACAGGATCCTGCTGGTTTGCGCCGCATTTATTTTCCTTTATAACCTGATCTTCCACTTCTATTTCCGCTGCCTGCTGCGGGAAGAACACCTGCCCCAGCGCCACCAGCGGACCTCACGCTTCGCTAATATCCAGATCTCCACCGACCTGGTCCTGCTCATCGTGCTGATCTATTTCTCCGGCGGAGCGGAAAACCCTTTCATCTTTTATTTTATCTTCCACGTGATAATCGCCAGCATACTGCTTTCCAACCTGGCCAGCTACCTGCAGGCCAGCCTGGCGGTGGTGCTGTTCAACCTGATGCTGGTCCTCGACTACCTGCAGGTCATACCGCATTACCGGCTGTTCCCTTTTTTAAACGAATCGGTCTATCACAACCCGGTGTTTCTCCTGGGGGTAGCCGGCGTTTTCACCAGCACCCTTTACCTCTCGGTGTACATGGCCACTTCGATAACCAGCAAGCTGCGCCGGCGCGAAGAGGAGCTGATGCAACTGAAAGACTCCCTGGAGCAGACCAACCGCCGGCTGATGGAGATTTACGAATACCGCAGCCGCTTTATCCTGAAAGTGGAGCACGAGCTCAAAGCGCCGCTGGCCGCCATCCAAAGCCTGATCACCGCAGTAATCACCGGTTTCCCCGAGCACCCCGAACCCAAGGTAAAAGACCTGCTGACCCGGGCCGAGCATCGCACCCACAACCTGCTGGAGCTGATCCGTCAACTGCTCACTCTTTCCCGGATGCAGACCGCAGGCCATGCTTTCAAACTGGAACCCGTGAAACTTGAGCCGATCATCTCGCGCCAGCTGGAAATCCTGCACGCCCAGGCCGAAAGCAAAGGACTGGAAATAGTCTTGGACCTGCCCGCGGAGATCCCTCCGGTCAAGGCGGACCAGGAGGCCATGCACCAGGTGGTGATGAACCTGCTTTCAAACGCGGTCAAGTACACCGAGCAGGGCAGCGTTACTTTTAAGGTTTCTGCCGAGGGTAACTTTATCCGCCTGGATGTAGTCGATACCGGTATCGGGATGAGCAAGGAAGAAGTGGCGATGGTTTTCGAGGAATTCTACCGGACAAGTGATGCCAAGGCCAAGTACGAGGGTACGGGTCTGGGGCTGTCGATAGTCTGGGAAATAATCGAGGGGCACGGCGGGAGGATCGAGGTCGTGAGCGAGCCCGGCCGGGGGACAACCTTCACGGTCTGGCTGCCCAGGGCGGAAGCCTGACCAAGCCGACTATCCATCAAATACACTCACTTTAATTCTCCATCCAATAAGCTTCTAATTTTTGCTTTCCGGCGATTCTTCCTTTTTCTTCACCTTGAACCCGATCCGGTGGAACGGGTTGATATCCGCCGAGGCGATGTTGAAAATGTGCCCCTCTATCCGCCGCAGGTACCTCAGGTACAGTGCCAGCATCACGCTCTGCCCCTTGGTCAGGCCGGTCTCCTCCTCGCTGATCAGCCTGTCGAGCATCGAGCGGTAAGTCGTGTCCACCTGGCTGTGGGTGGCGGCCAGACTGCGGGCTTTCACGCTTTCCTCGCCCTCGACGATCTCCTGCAGCGAAGCTATCCTGTCCCTCACGGTACGTTCGAAGTCCTTGAGCTCTTTTTCGAACCCGCCCGGGCTGAACTTGACCGTATAGTTCGTAGCCAGGTAAGTGATGTCCTTGGTATGGTCGCCGATCCGCTCGATGTCGCGCACTATGTTGAGGATCACCAGGCTGGTATCCAGCCCGGCTGTGCCGCTGAAAGCCAGGTGAGTCAGAATTTTCTTCCGCACGTCTCTGACATGGCGGTTGATTGCACGGTCCCGCTCCCTGATTTCCTCGATGGAGATACCCTCGTCTTTCCATAAACATTTGACCGAATCCTCGAACATCCCCAGGTCGTCTTTCAACATCTCCAGAAGCAATTCCTTGGACTGGACCAGGAGGTTCTCTGCGCGCAACCATTTGAATACTGATTTAAACATGGTAATCACTCCAGCAGGTAGATTAGGGTAAACGGTATAATGAAAAACACCAAAGCGATATAGACAATCGCCAGGGCGCGGTGCTTAGTAATAAAATTCGAAAGATGCTGCGTCAATTTGATCGGTACGCACTTTATCCACCAGAAGATGAGTATCCCCGAGATGTTGAACAGCAGGTGAGCAAAAGCCACACTGATCGCAGTGGCGTTCCCGGTGGCCAGGGCGGCCAGCATGGCCGTGACGGTGGTGCCGATATTGGCCCCCAGGACATAGGGGAACAGTCTCGGCAAAGTGATCATCCCGGCGCCGGCCAGCGGGACCATCAGGCTGGTGGTCACCGAGGAGCTCTGCACCAGGGCGGTCAGGACCATGCCGAACAGCAGGCCGTGGAAGTCGGTGCGAAAGACTGTGCGCTCGAATATCACCTCGGCCCGTGTCATCACCAGGGCTTTCATATACAGCACCATATAGCGCAGGGAAACGAACAGCAGGACCAGGGAGACCAGCAGGATCAACCAGCCGGTTTCCCCCAGTAATCCTCCTATCTGATCGGCTACGGGCTGCGTGATCATTTTCAGCGGGCTGGAAAAGGACACGCCGCCCGCTCCGCTGAATGCCGAGGACAAAAACTCCGCGGCCCGGTCCAGGTAGTGGGTGAACATCCAGAGCGGAAAGACGATAGCCACGCTTAACAGGTTAAAGATATCGTGCAGGAGGGCGGCGGCGAAAGCCCTGCGGAAATCATCCTTGCGGCTGATGTGCCCCAGCGAGACGATGGTGTTGGTGACCGTGGTGCCGATATTGGCCCCCATCACCATGGGTATGGCCTGGTTCAGGGTGAGGGCCCCCACCGCCACCAGCCCTACTACGATAGAGGTGGTTGAGGATGAGCTCTGGAACAGCGATGTGGCCAGGATGCCGATAAAAAGGCCGACAAAAGGATTTTCGGTGGGCCTGAGGAAATTCTTGGCCGCCGCCCCGCCCAAAGCCTTGAACCCGTGGGCCATCACCTGGATGCTGAGGAGGAAGAAGTACAAGAACACCAGGAACAGTATGATATTCAGCAGAGTTCTGCGGAGGCTTACGTCGTTACTGTCGGCTACCATAATCCCGGGCTCGCGTGCCTTCCTGACTGTTTATCGCTTTCGGCAAAAAAATTGTCTCAGGATGAGACCGATCAACCCCCGACCTGCAAGCCATAATATAACATTTTCCTAACAGAAATCTAACATAAAAATAGTGCAGATCCCCCTCACGTGGAAAATTCATGCATTTCCCACTTATCAAGCCGTCCCTTTCCACCGCCCGATATTGCTACCGGGCGAGAGGCTGTTACATGTCCAGGCTGCGCAGCAGGGCCATTCGCAGGGCGGCCAGGTCTTCAGGCGAGAGGTCGTCGAAAGCCACTTCTCCGGCATCATCGAAGAACCCGGTGATCGTCCGGCCCCCCAGGTCGACCCGGCCGGCGACTGCCAGGGCGGCCTGCTCGCGTTTCCAGCCGTGCCTTTCGGCCAGCATCTCCAGCAGGACAGCATCTTCGATCCCCTGCCTGGCCGCCTTGAGCCTGAGGCTGGCCACCGGGCCCTCGATACCGAACCGCCTGCCCGGATAAAGGACCGCAGTCGCGGAGAACGAGTCGAAGTTGCGGTCCGAGCCGATAGTCTGCCAGGGCAGCAGTCCGCTGCCGTTGTTCAGCCACACCTTTACCGGCCAGGCCGTGGCTGTCAGGTTAGACTCCTCGAGCCGGTTGAAACTGCCGTAGTTGCGGATGTCCTCGCCGAATTCTTTCTTGCGCCAGGCAAGGTAGGCGTTCTTGGTGTAGAAATACGAGCTGGCATAGGTCACGCTCCTCAGCCCGTCGAGCAGGCCGAACTGCAGGTGCGGCCTGCTGATATCCATCCGGTAAACGATGTTCGCCTCGCGCTCATCGCCCACGGCCCTGGTGAACAGAGCGCCGTAGTAAGCCAGGGCCAGGAAGTCATCCCACTGGTAGGGCTCATCCAGCAGCCACCAGGCGGACCCGTCCCCGCCCCCGCCCCCTTCCTTGCGCTTCCGGTAGTACTTATTGTTGAAGTAAACCTGGAATTCGGTATCCAGCCACCCGTTGCGGCGGAAATGCTCCGCGAACTGTTTCAGCACCCCGACAAAAGCCTCCTCGTAAGCGGGGTCGAAAGCTTCCTCGATGGGAGGCGCTTTCAGGGCGTGCTCGTTGATCATGCCGACATAGGAGGTGTCAGTCGGGGTGAAGCGGTAGTATCGAGCGATGGTTCCCGGCCAGTTTTCATGGAACGGCAGGTACATCACCGGCACCGGCACCTGGCGGTCGCTCTCGGCGAAAGCGCTGCCGTCCAGGTAGCGGCCCCAGCGCCTGTCCCAGCGCGACCAGTCGGCTACGCGCACCTGCGCGCCTTCGCCCTCGAGCACCGGCGCACCGACAGCCAGTACCTCGCCGTTCTGCCTGTAGGGCAACTGGTTGATCACGCAGAGGTGGTCGTGCGCCATCCGGTAGTACTGCTGTTCGAGGTCGAAATACTCATCCGAGTCGGTTTCCATGTCGTACTGCGCCGATACCGGGCCGTAGCAGTTGAGCTCGCCGATGAACGGCAGCCGGGCAGGCAGCTCCGCCTGGTGTATGGTCAGCCGCAGGTTGACCGTGCGAGCCATCAGTCCCCTGGCACCGACCAGCACCCTGGTGAGGTAAGTGCCCGGCCGGGCAGACCTGGGAACGTAGTATTCGACCAGGACCGCCTGGTTGCGCTGGCCCTCCACTTCGTTCTCCGGGTCAGGGATACTGAAAGCCCCCGCGAGGGGCAGCGCCACTTCCGGATAATACGCTCCCGTGCCTGCGGACTTGAGATACCAGTCGCGGTAGAGACGCGCGGTTATCCCTGTTCCCGCACCGAAAACAGGATCGGCGCGTACCTGGATGTTGTCCAGGGTCCGGGCGGCGGGCTCCACTATCAGTTGGAAAGCGGCCGTGCCTCCGCGCGGCACATCCAGCGACACGGTGGAGGTGCCCGAATTCCAGAGGTGGCTGTCGTACTTATACTCGTAATCGCCGTCCCCCTCCAGCACGTAAAGGCCGGGGTTCTCCTCTAGCAGACGGCCGCTCACCGGGTTCACTTTTTCATCCACTCCGCAGGCCCAGACACGGATCTGCCCTCCCAGCCCGGGACGCGGCGGGGAGGCCAGCGCGGCTGGCGCCTGCGCTGGTGAGCTCTCGCCATTGCCAGGCACCCAGTCGCTGACCCTGCCGCAGCAGTCCATAGTCCTCACCGCCACCCAGTGCGCCTTTGACGGCGGCAGCCCGTTAACCAGCACGGTATCGACCGCCCGGCCGCCGACCCGCGGCAGCAGCCGCCTGGCCACCCGCTGGGCAGCCTCCGCGCCCGCCTTGTCCAGCGGGGAAGCGGAAATCGCCATCTCGTAATACAGGCCGCCCCCGGCGGCCCCGGCCGGCGGGGAGACCAGCACCTGCAGGGCGCCTGTCTCCAGCCCGGCAGCCTGCGGGGCCGGGGACACTTGCACTGCGGCCACCGGGCCGGGCGCGCTGCCAGGGGCCGGCTCCAGGACCACTTCCAGGTACGGGGCGAAACCGCCTGAATCATGGCTGTTGAAACGCTTGAAGATGAAATGGTCTTCGGCATCGCGCTGCTGGCCCTTGGCATCCATCAGCACCAGGCCGTAGGATACTCCGCAGACCAGGGCCTCCGCCAGCTCGCGGGGCACTGCCACCGATTGCCAGCCGCCGGACTCCTGCCTGACCTCGCTGTCGGCGACCAGGGTGTTGCCGTGCGAGAAAATCACGTCGGTGATATCGCTGCCCGGGCCGGCCCAGCGCACGGGCCTGCGGGTCTCCGGGTCGATTCGCACGTAGGCGGCGCAGCTTGCGTCGCGGTCGGTGCCGCGCCCTGTCCCGCCACCCTCGAGCCAGTCCTCGCTGATCGTGCCGAGCACGAGTTTCAGGACCGGGGCCTGCTCGACCCGGTGCAGCCACAGCCTGGCCGAGGCTACCCGCCGCCCCCGGGCCGCCGAGACATCGAAACCGAGCAAGGCACAATAATGCACGCCCTCGACGAAAAGAGGCTCCGCAGCGCCGAAATCAAAGGTCGGCTCGCCGCGGTACATCCAGGCCACGGTGTCCCTGGTTACCGGGAGTTTTACCCTGTTTCCCGCAGTGCAGGCCAGAAATATCAGGCAGCAGCCGGCAAGCAACTGCAATACCCGGGCTGAGCGTTGAGTTTTCATTTTTCCTCCTGTTGAATTGGCCGGCAAGAGCATTCCCCGCGGCCCGGCCGCTGAGCCAGAAGCGAGCGATGAAAAATAATCAGAAATACCTGCCCGCCCGGTGAGCGCCGGACGGTTAAAAATTCGAGCATGGCACAAGTTTATAGTAGGCCGCGAAAAGTTTCCTGTCAATGAAGATGGCTGCCAACAGCCGTGCCGGGCACGGGCGGCCGCATCGCTTTTAGGCTCTTCACCTCGTTATCGCTGATACTCTGCCGGCGGCGTGTTTTCTGCCGGAAAGCGGAATCAATGTTTTGACAAAATGCCGATAAAATGATAGATTTCAAAGTTAATTACCTATCTTGCCCCCTCTCGACAAGGATCCCCAGCGATGACAGCCAAGACCCGGGAAAACGGCGAGTTTCTCTTAGTCAAGGGGGCCAGGGAACACAACCTCAAGAATATCGACGTGTCCATCCCCCGCGGCAAGCTCACCGTGCTCACCGGGCTTTCCGGCTCAGGCAAAAGCTCGCTGGCTTTCGATACGATATACGCCGAGGGCCAGCGCCGCTACGTGGAAAG